>DAOWMX010000168.1 GCA_030642885.1 Anaerolineales bacterium
AAAAAGAAGTCAAGGTCCCATCGGAATGGGTGGGTGAATTTTCGCGCGTGACGGCTCTCGCCCATCAGGATTGGGAGAAGGCCCGCGCCGAGTCGAATTTTTCCATTTTCGAGCCTCGCCTTGAAAAGATTGTCGACTTGAAGCGTGAGTATGCTAACTTCTTCGCTCCCTACGACCATGTCTACGATCCGCTTCTGGATGACTTCGAGCCGGGCATGAAAGCTACGGATGTGAAATCCGTGTTCGACACGCTTCGCCCGCGATTGATCGCCCTCGTTCAGGCGATCGCGGAACGAGGCAAGCCCGTCGATGACGCTCCTTTGCACCAGAACTTCGACGAGAAGAAACAATGGGATTTCGGCGTTGAAGTGGCCAAAGCCATTGGCTACGACTTCAACCGCGGTCGCCAGGATAAAGCCGCCCACCCCTTCACAACCGGCTTCGGAACCGGCGATATTCGCATCACCACACGCTTCGATCCAGAGTTTCTCAACACGGCGCTCTTTGGAACTATGCACGAAGCCGGACACGCCATGTATGAACAGGGAGTCGATCCGAAATTAGATCGCACGCCGCTGGGAACCGGCACTTCTCTCGGCATCCACGAATCGCAGTCTCGCATGTGGGAGAATCTGGTCGGGCGCAGCAAGGGGTTTTGGTCAGCAACATTCCCGCGCTTGCAGGAATTCTTCCCAGAGCAGCTCGGAGAGACCAATGTGATCGACTTCTACCGCATGATCAACAAAGTCGAACGCTCCCTGATCCGTGTCGAGGCCGATGAAGCGACTTACGATCTACACATCATGCTGCGCTTCGATCTCGAGATTTCTTTAATGGACGGCAGCCTCGCAGTGAAAGACCTTCCTCAAGCGTGGAACAAGAAGTCCGAAGAGTTCCTGGGCATCATATCGCCGGATGATGCGGATGGGGTGCTGCAGGATATCCACTGGTCAGGAGGGATGATCGGGTACTTCCCCACATACTCTCTAGGGAATCTGATTGCGGCACAGCTTTGGAACAAGATCAACGACGACATCCCTGACATTGAGGAGAAGATCGCAAAGGCTGAATTTGGCGACCTGCTTGCGTGGCTGCATGAGAACATCCACCGTCACGGAGCGAAGTACGAACCTCTGGATCTGCTCAAACGAGCCACGGGGCAAAGCCTGGATGCGGAACCGTACTTGCAATACCTTGAGCGTAAATTCGGCGAAATCTACGAGCTCTAGTGAAGTAACCGTGAAACTAGATGTTTGATCAAGCTTAACAAAGGGGTCATGTCTCCGCAGGCTCCTTAAGTAGAGCGATGAACGAGATGACCACACGTTCCACCCCCCGTTCACCTGGTCAAAGCGCAATCCTTGCGCGCGAAGCAGCGATTCCCATCACTCTCGCCGGGCATGCGCGGTCAGGGAAATACCTTCTGTTGTTCCTGATCGCTCTCGCGCTGGCGTCATGTACATCAAGAATAGACACTCCCATGACGATCGTCACGCCGGATCAAGTGGAGGCCACACACTTGGCGCCGGCGGCGGTCGATCCAATCGAGGGAGAATCAGTCCCGCCCCCGCTCACCGAGGCAACCCCGGCGATCATCATTGAGCCATCCTTTCCGGCGCCAACCCCAACAAGCATTCCCCCCTCGGTTGGCGTACCGCTGGAAGAGCTGAGTATTCTCTTGCCGGGTCCAGGATCAATGGTCAACAGCCCGATCAAGGTCAAGGGTTATGGCGGACCCAGCCAGAACAACCGGGTGCAGGTACGGTTGATTGCAGAGGACGGTCGCATTCTATCCAAGGGCTACTCATTCCTCTACTCCTTCCCGGGGCGCCCAGGTCTGTTCTATATCCAGATGCCTTTCGAGTCCCAGCTTGTAGCCGAGCGAGCCTGGTTAGAGGTCCGTTCCTTTGATGATTTTTTCGGTATGCTCCGGCACCTGATGACGGTGGAAGTGACAATTCTCTCTACAGGCAGCGACCGCATATACCCAGCCATCCATGGAGCGGAGAAACTCACCGTTTTCCAGCCGCGTGAGGAGAACGTCATCACAGGAGGAAGCGTGCTCATCCAGGGCGCGGGGTGGGTCGATCAAGACGTGCCCTTGCGAATCGAGATCGTCAATCAAGCCGGCGACGTCTTGGGGTCTGGTCAGGTGGAACTTGACGCGCCATCTGTGGGTCAACTGGGCACATTCTCGGTGGAAATTCCCTATCAAACTTCGCTTCAACAGTGGGCTCGGATCGGCGTGTTTGAGCTGCATGACGGAGTGCCCGGTTTGGTGCACTACACAAGTGTCGGGGTCTGGCTGGGACCCTGACGGCAGGGCAAGCCGAAGAACGCTCCTGTTTGCGGCATGAACCTTGGAACTTCAAACTTACAGAAACCGCCTTTCACGGTGATATAATCCGCATCCTTTTGAGGAAATTGTGGAGACGACACAAGCCGTTCGCCGACGTCCATCAAGGATCATTATCTGGCTCAATCGAGCCTTGGTAGCGCTTTTCACGATCTCGCTTGTGCTGTTTACCGGCTTCGCACTATTCCTGCTCGGGACGCGATTATTTCTCTTCAATCGCGCCCTGCCCGGTGTACATCTTCAAGAAGTTAACCTGAGCAGAATGTCTCCTGAGGAAATCGTCGCTGCGCTGAACCCGGTTCTAACCTACCCGGAGGATGGCGCCGTCGCGCTCATGGATTACGAGCGAACCTGGATGACCAAACCGGCAGAACTCGGTGTTTCAATCGACTTCCACGAGATCGCCAGCAATGCCCTTGCCGTTGGTAGACAGGGCTCATTCCTGGAGCGCGTTCAGCAGCAGGTGGACGCCTGGTATCAGATCCATGCCATATCGCCTGTTGTGCTCTTCGATCAGGTAGTAGGGGCACACTACCTTCAAGCTATCGCTTCAACGATCGATCAGCCGATGATCGAGGCAGCACTCCAGATCGAGGGCACACAGGTTCTCGTAAGTCCGGGCCAAATTGGTCGCACCGTCGATGTCGTCGGGACGCTTGATGCCCTGAAGGAACCTTTCGGCTCCATGCACGACGCAGTTATCCCCATTGTGGTTGTAGAAACCTACCCAGTAGTCCTCGATGCCTCCGCGGCAGCAGAAAGCGCGCGCCTGATTCTGGGCGAACCCTTGCGGATAACCGCCGAGGGCGCCGAAGACCTTGTGATCGAACCAGCGGAACTTGCGCCCATGATCCATTTTGAGATTCAGGGAGATGCCCCCGGCTCGGAATACGCAGTGCAGCTTGATCCCGAATTGCTGGCGGATTTACTCGCCCCTCGCATAGCTGAACTGGAGCGCAAGCCCGAGAACGCGCGCTTCATCTTCAACGACGAAACGCGCGAACTCGACCTGCTTCAGCCGGCCGTGATTGGAAGAACCCTGGATATCGCTGCCTCGATAGATACAATCAATGCTGGAGTGAGCGAGGGCCTGAATGCCATTGAGTTGACGTTCGAATACGAAGAGCCTGTGGTCGGCAGCGAGGCGACCGCGCAGGAACTGGGCATCAGCGAGAACGTGAGCCTCGTTTCGACATACTTCCCTGGCTCAAGCTCTGAACGCATTCAGAATATCAAAACCGCATCCTCGGTTTTCCATGGACTGCTCGTCCCCCCAGGTGAGACGCTTTCAATGGCAGATGTCCTGGGAGATATCAGCCTCGATAACGGTTACGCCGAGGCGTTGATAATTTTTGGCGACAGCACGATCAAAGGCGTTGGCGGCGGTGTGTGTCAGGTGAGCACAACCCTCTTTCGTGCGGTCTTCTTCGGCGGATATGAAATCGTCGAACGCCATCCCCACGCCTATCGGGTTGGGTATTATGAGGGGGGACCCGGGTCGCCGGGACCGGGCCTGGACGCAACCGTGTTCGTTCCCATGGTTGACTTCAAATTCCGCAACGACACGCCTTACTGGCTGCTCATGGAGACTTATATCTACGGCAACCAATTGCTGTGGAAGTTCTATTCAACCTCCGATGGCCGAACAGTCCAGTGGAGCAGTCACGAGTCAGGCAAAGTAGATGCGCCCAAACCTTTGTACAAGGAAAACCCGGATCTGGATAAGAACGAGTTTAAAAAGATCGACTATGAGGCGGATGGGTTAGATGTCATCGTATACCGCACAGTAACCCGGGATGGAGAGACGATACACAAGGACACAATAAAGACTCACTATCTCCCCTGGCGGGCAATTTACGAATTCGGCCCTGGGAGCGATCTCCCGGATGATATCGAAGTGGAAGAGAAAGAGGATTAACACCCCGCCCAAAGTAGCCCGAATTACCCCTGTTTGACAACTTCTCCGACCTCGGCTATTTTTATGCCAACCAAATCATGCTTAGAGCATCCGCAGGAGTAGATGATGATTAGCGAAGACCTGCTCGAAATCCTACGTTGTCCAGCTTGTGTGCGCGAGAAAGAGGGGCTCCTCGAGCTTTATCGGGAGACCTGGTTGATCTGCCAGGAGCCGGATTGCGGTAGAAAATATCCAATCAAGGATGATATTCCCGTGATGTTGATCGAGGAGGGGGACAAGTGGGTTGAAGTGAAGAAAGATGATCTTCCCGTTCCCCCACCAGGAGATTGATGGACTGGAAAAACCACGACCCGCAGACGTTACTGGGCGAACTCCAATCGGGTGACGATGATCGATCGGAGCGTGCTGTCCACCGGGTCGCCGAATTAGGCGAGCGCATGCTGCCGCTGCTCCTCGAACAATTACAGTCCCCGGAACCGGATCAGCGCTGGTGGGCGACGGCCGCTCTCACGCACATCGATCGCGATGAGGCGCGGAAAGCGCTGCTCGTATCTCTTGCCGATGAGGATACTGCTGTCCGTCAGTGTGCTGCTTTTGGCCTACGCCGCCATCCTTATGTTGACGCGATTCCTACCCTGCTCGATTTACTCGGGGACGAAGACCGACTGCTCGCCCGACTGGCTGCTGATGCCCTCGCCGCGCTTGGTGAGTGCGCCGTCTCCCCGCTCACTGAAGCTTTGCGCTCTGAAGATGCTGCGGTCCGCATCGAAGCCGCACGCACCCTCGCCTCCATCGACGACCCCTCGGTAATCGCTCCCTTGTTCACAGCCCTGGACGACGATTCCTCACTTGTCACGCACTGGGCTGAGGAAGGTCTGCAGCGCAGGGGAGTCGGGATGGTATTCTTCAAACCCTCCTGACGCTATTGCATAACAACCCAGGCGACCCAGACGGCAATCATCACCAACCCGAGTAAAAATTTTACGACAAACGAGGCGCCA
>DAOWMX010000090.1 GCA_030642885.1 Anaerolineales bacterium
ATGGTTTCTACAATCAGGCCATGGGCAGAGGCGGCAGCGTTCCAATGGCATATACGAAGATCGCGCTGTGGAACATCCTGCCCAATGGCCGTAAGACCTCTTTCTATTCCATCGGCGATCTGCGGAAAAAGAATCCTGAATGGTTCAAGGAAGATTTAGGCGCGCTCTTCGACTTATTGAAAGAAGGCAAGATCAAACCATCCATCGAGTGGCGCATGAAACTTGAAGACGCTGCGCGGGCGCATGAGCTGATCGAGCAAGCTGCGGTCAAGGGTCGAATCGTGTTGATCGTGAACGATATTTGAAAGAAATAAGGTGTATGGTTACGGGCTCCAATCGAGACATTGGCAGAGCCATTGCCCTCGGGCTGGTCCAGTGCGGCGCAAGTGTGGGAATGATTCGTCGAGACCACTAGCGTTGAGAGATTGCTTGGACCGAGAGAACCGTTACACAACTGGAAAGCGGCGTAAGTGATTCTAAGTTTCATTCATAAGTGAAAATTGACTCCCTGAAAATGCGCTTCCCAACGCTTGACAGATTCCGGCTTTACCGTAAAATTGCGGGGGTTAAATCATGCCAAGATTCAAATATTGCGATCGACGAGAAGCCTGCCCGGGGGCAACCCCCGCTCGGCAGGCATTTTCATACCCCGAAACCCGGAGCCGGAAGGCTCCTTTTTTTTGTGGTGCTAATGAACGGGATTATTAATTTTCCGGGGCTCATAGACCTCCATGTCCACCTGCGTGACCCGGGTGCGACTCACAAAGAGGACTTCGGCAGCGGCACTCGTGCAGCTCTGGCTGGCGGCTTTACGACTGTATTGGCAATGCCGAATACACAACCGCCGTTGACGGATGAGCCCAGCCTCGAGTTGGCTAAATCGGCTGCTCGCGAGAAGGCGCACTGTGACTACGGCATTTATCTTGGTGCGGGTCCAGATAACAGGGCCACAGCGGCCCCTCTCGCAGGTCGGGTTTGCGGCTTGAAACTCTATTTGGATCAGACATACGGTCCGCTGCGGCTCGAAAACCTAGGGCTTCTGCATGCGCATGTGTCCAATTGGCCTTCCAACCGCCCGCTGGCGGCGCACGCCGAGGGTCGAAGCCTGGCGGCGATTCTGTTCTTCGCGGCGTTGCTCGATCGGTCAGTGCATATCTGCCATGTCAGTCGCAGAGAGGAGATACTGCTGATCAGGGCGGCGAAGGAAAAGGGAATACGAGTGACTTGTGAGGTGGCGCCGCATCACCTTTTTCTTACAGATGCGGATGCGCCGCGGATCGGTCCCGGGAGGAGTGAGGTGCGTCCACGCCTCGCCAGCGCAAATGATCAGGACGCGCTTTGGAAGAACCTCGATGTGATCGATTGTTTTGCTACTGACCACGCGCCGCATACATTAGAGGAGAAAGATGGACCGCAGCCGCCGCCGGGTTACCCAGGATTGGAGACAGCGCTTGCGCTGCTTTTGAGCGCGGTGAGCGACGGGCGTCTGACGCATGAGGAGCTAATCGATCGCATGCATACGAACCCGAAGAGAATCTTCGCGTTGCCCGAACAAGATGAGACCCGCATCGAAGTAGATCTCAACGAGGAATGGGAAGTGTGTGCGGCGAATTTGCAAAGCCGATGCGACTGGAGTCCGTTTGAGGGTATGCGCTTGAAGGGAAGGGTGCGCAGGGTCGTTTTACGTGGTCAACGCGTATACGCCGACGGTCAAGTGCTTGCTGCGCCTGGATTCGGTCGAGATATAACGGAGCGGTGAATACACGGTTCAACATTATTGGAGGAGGTGCTGCGTGTCAACTTTTATTCCCCCTAATGAGCGGCGGGTTCAAAGCCCGCATCTCCCTTTTGGCGATCAAAGAGGTGCGCCGTTTTATGGGAATGACATCCTCTCGGTTTTGCAGTTCAACCGCGAGGACCTGGACTACATCTTCGAGGTCGCTAAAGAGATGCGAGCGATGGTCGAGCGTGTTGGGACATTCGATCTGCTGAAAGGGAAGATCCTGGCGAATCTCTTCTACGAGCCATCAACGCGCACATCATCTTCGTTTTTTTCGGCGATGGAGCGCTTGGGCGGCAGCGTGATTCCGATTAATGAGGTCCATTACTCGTCGGTGGCGAAAGGCGAGTCATTGCCGGATACCATCCGTTCCCTGGAGTGTTACGCGGATGTGATCGTGATCCGTCACCCGGAAGTAGGATCGGCGAAGCTGGCATCGGAGTACGCGCAGAAACCGGTGATCAACGCTGGTGATGGACCAGGGGAACACCCTACGCAGGCTTTGCTCGACTTATTCACCATCATGGAGGAATTGGAGCGGGTTGATGGCCTGACCGTGACGATGCTCGGCGATCTGAAACATGGACGTACAGTTCATTCGCTGGCGCGGCTGCTGTCGCTTTTCGTCGTCCGTCTCAATTACGTTTCGCCGGAGATCCTGCGCATGCCCAGCGAACTAATCGAGGATCTCTCCGTGCAGGGGGTCTCGCAGAAAGAGTTCAGGGAACTCGATGAAGTTCTGCCCGAGACCGATGTGCTCTATGTAACTCGAGTTCAGAAGGAGCGTTTCGAAGACCCGAAGGAGTATGAGAAAGCAAAGGGTGCGTATGTAATCACACCGCAGACGATGCAGAAAGCCAAGGATGAGATGATCGTCATGCACCCCCTGCCTCGAGTGGGCGAAATCAGCATGGAACTCGATCAAGATCCGCGTGCGGCCTATTTCCGCCAGATGGAATATGGGCTCTACTTGCGCATGGCGCTCTTGGCAATGGTGCTTGGGAAGGCGTAAAGGGATATCATGGCTTTCTTCGATCGCCTAACCCAACGAATCCAGAATGTGGACTCACTTCTGTGTGTTGGTCTCGATCCGCATATAGAACTCCTTCCGGAACCCACAGCCGAAGCAGCGCAGAAATTCTGCGTGCGCATCATCGAAGCGACGATTCCGATGGCAAGCGCATACAAGCCTAATGCAGCTTTCTTTGAGGTCTTTGGCGCACAGGGCTGGCAGGCGCTGAAGGATGTCATCGCCGCTGTGCCGGACGGGATTCCCGTTATCCTCGATGCAAAGCGAGGGGATATCGCCTCCACCGCGCGCGCCTACGCGCGAGCTGTTTTTGAAAAGCTTGGGGCGGATGCAGTCACGCTTCACCCCTATCTCGGTCTGGATGCGATTGAGCCCTTCCTGCAAGATCCCGGGCGGGGTGTGTTTCTCCTCTGTAAGACGTCGAACCCCGGGTCAGACGACCTGCAGTCGCTGACGCTCTGCAGCGGGGAACTGCTATACGCTCACCTCGCAAAGTTGGCGGCTAAATGGAGCATGCACGCCAACCTGGGGCTCGTCGTCGGAGCAACGGATCCAAATGCACTGGCAGCCGTCCGCCGTGCAGCGCCCGATTTATGGCTGCTGGCTCCTGGAGTTGGTGCACAAGGTGCGGACCTTGAACGAGCGCTATCCGCTGGCCTGCGGGGCGACGGGCTTGGCGTGTTGGTTCCCGTTTCGCGCGGGATTGCCATGGCGGAAGATCCCGGTGGTGAAGCTCGTGTGCTTCGTGACCGGATCAATCAAGCCCGCCAGCAATGGCGGCAAATCGGCGTTCCAGAAGATCTCCCAGCAAAGGATCGTTGGTATCTTGCGGACGATCTCCTCTCATCGGGGTGTGTACAGTTCGGTGATTTTAAATTGAAATCTGGCCTTCGATCCCCTATTTATTTTGATCTGCGACGTTTGATCTCGCACCCAGGCTTATTGCACAGAGTGGCGCAGACCTACTGTCTTCTATTGGACGAATTGGCGTTTGATCGAATGGCGGCGCTGCCGTATGCGGCGCTGCCGATCGTCACCGCGATTGGGTTGATCAACAAACGCCCGATGATATACCCGCGCAAGGAAGTTAAATCACACGGGACGCTGGCGGTTATTGAGGGGGAATACTCCCCTGGTGAGACAGCCGTGGTGATTGACGATTTAGCGACGACGGGCGCGAGCAAGTTCGAGGCGATCGAACGCCTTGAAGCAGTCGGACTTCAAGTTCGAGATGTTGTTGTCTTAATTGATCGTCAGAGCGGCGCTCGTGGGGAACTGTCCGAGCGAGGCATAAAAATGCACGCGGTCTTCAATTTGGATGAGTTGATTGAACACTGGTCAGGCAGCGGCGCTATTTCACGAGAACAAGCCGAACAGGTGCGGGCTTTCCTCCAGCACGAGGGACACTGAAATATATCCTACCCACCCGATACTCGTTCAAGCAATCCGGACCAGTAAAGACACAACACCTTTCTAGGGATCGCAGATGGCTTACGAGCGTTTCCTCCGCCCAGTTCTATTCAAAATAGGTCCAGAGTGGATTCACCAGGCGACATTACAAATGCTCGCCATGGCGGGCGCATGGAAGCCGCTGCGCGCCATCTTGCGGCGCATCTACTGTGTCGATGACGCATCACTGCAGGTTAACTTATGGGGGCTGACTTTCCCCAACCCGATCGGGATGGCAGCCGGGTATGACAAGGATGGTCGGGGGATGCACGGACTCGCTTGCCTGGGTTTCGGGCATCTGGAATTGGGAACGGTGACGCCATTACCCCAAGTTGGCAACCCCCGGCCACGCATCTTCAGGCTGCCGGAGGACAGAGCAGTGGTCAACCGCATGGGCTTCCCGAATCGAGGCGGCGGTGCTCTGCGTACTCGCCTTAATATGGGAGTGCCCGCAGGGGTGATTCTAGGGATCAATATCGGGAAGGGATTGGAAACGCCGCTAGAAGGCGCCGCTGAAGATTACCTGGGATTGATGGAAGATTTTTACCCGCTAGCCGATTACCTCGCCGTGAATGTTTCGTCTCCGAACACCGTCGGGTTGAGGCGGCTTCAAGCGCGAGATGCTCTTGATGATTTACTTCACCAACTCGCGGAGCGTCGCTCGAAGATGCGGGATCAATATAAAAAGGACGTGCCCATATTAATAAAAATAGCTCCGGATCTTCAAAACGATGAGCTAAAGGATGCCGTCGAAGTAGTCTTGAAATGGGGTATGGACGGCGTCATCGCTACGAACACAACGATCTCTAGGGAAAGGTTGCGTTCCCGGAAAAGTGAGGAAGCGGGCGGGTTGAGCGGGGCTCCACTTAAAGCGCGCTCCACCGAAATTATCGGTTTAATTCACAAGTTTACAGATGGAAACTTGCCTATCATCGGTGTGGGAGGTGTGTTCGATCTTGCCGATGTTCGAGAAAAAATGGACGCCGGTGCTAGCCTTGTGCAGCTCTACACTGGTCTTGTGTACCGGGGCCCGGGCTTGGTGAGGGAGATCTTGGAGGGATTACGCAGGAGAACAGCCTAACCCCTCCGAGAAGATGATTTAAGTTATGCGCTCGGAGCAAACATTATCGGAATTGGATGTATCCAATCGGGAATACCATTTTGAGCGCCCGCAGGGAGTGACGAATCACGTCGATGCTTAAAAGAACCCTGATGTTGGGCGATTAATTACGTAGCAGACGTTCATCCTGAATCTGTCGAAGGGCTCCTCGGACTGACAGTGCCAAGATGGACTTGAGTCGTTACAATAGAACAACATCTGTGGAAAAAACCAGAATGAAATTGCCTAAATAGGGATCATTACAAATACCATGAGAATAATCGGAAACTGGCTCAAACCTCTCGCGGGGTTGTTCATTCTCCTGGCGATGTTTGCCGCTTTCTTGCTGCTTGGAAGGGAAGCGCTCCCGTCACCAGTAAGCGAAGAGACAACCGAGGGGGTGTGGTACAACGTTTACTTCAGTCAGCCGGATGATCCGGGATCGTCCAGCCTGCATGGCGGCCCGGATTCGGCTCTGGCACAGGCGATTGATGAGGCCCGCTATTCCGTCGATGTCGCCGTGATGCGGTTGGACTTATGGAGCCTGAGAGACGCGCTCCTGGACGCAGATCGCCGCGGCGTCAACATTCGGGTTGTTGTAGACAGTGATAACATCCTCGATAATGAAATTCAGGATTTGATTGACGCCGGGATTCCTGTCGTCGCCGATCGCCGGGAGTCCCTGATGCATCATAAGTTCACAGTCATCGACCAGTTGGATGTGTGGTCGGGTTCGATGAATTACACGATCAACGGGGCGTACCGCAACGACAATAATTTGAACCACATCCGTTCCAGCAAACTCGCGCAGAGTTACACTCGTGAGTTTGAAGAGATGTTCATGGATGACCGCTTTGGCGCGTTATCAGAAGCAGATACGCCATACCCGCGCGTGAATATTAACGGGACGGACGTGGAGGTGTATTTCTCCCCGGACGATGGTGTTTTACAGAGACTTTTGTCCCTCGTCGCCGCGGCGGAGGAGAGTATCGAGTTTCTCGCTTTCACTTTCACATCGGACCCTCTGGCCGAAGCTTTGATCGCGCGGAGTGCCGAAGGAGTGCGCGTGCGGGGAGTGATGGAGCGCGATCAAGTCAACAACTCGGGTGGTGAGTTCGGGAATCTGGTTCTGGCTGGATTGGATCTCCGGATCGATGCTAACCGAAACAAGATGCACCATAAGGTTATTTTGATTGATGGTGAAATCGTGGTCACCGGGTCGTATAATTTCTCCCGAAATGCAGAGGAAAAGAACGACGAGAATGTTTTAATTCTTCACAGCGATGAAATTACACAGCAGTACCTGTTAGAATTCGAGCGGATTTATCGAGCTGCAAGCAAGTGAGTCAGCGACAGACCGCGAAGGAGGGTGTTTTGGTGGATTATGACGGCAAGTTCTACTTGGGCCGCCCCTACGACCTGAAGAAGGGAAAGACCGGGACAAAGCCATTGCTTTACGACCCAGATGATCTGACGACTCACGGTGTGGTCGTAGGAATGACGGGTTCGGGAAAGACGGGATTGTGTATCGACTTCCTGGAGGAAGCCGCACTGAATGGCATCCCCGCGATCATAATCGACCCAAAAGGGGATATGGCCAACCTGCTGCTCCATTTTCCAGATCTGGCTCCCGAAGATTTCCAGCCCTGGATCGATCCCGACGAGGCTCGTCGAGAAGAACAGACCGTCGAAGAGAAATCTGAAAAGATAGCGAAGATCTGGGCAGGGGGTTTAAAAGAATGGGGGATAGGACCAGAACGAATTAAAGCCGTCCGGAATGCGGTTGAATACGCAGTTTACACGCCTGGATCAGATGCCGGGATTCCCGTAAGCATCCTGGCTTCGCTAAAAGCGCCGCAGACCTCGTGGGAGGAAAATAAGGAAGCTACTCGCGAGCGGATTTCAAGCACGGTCACCGCGCTGCTCGGGCTTGTAGGCATCGAGTCCGATCCGGTTCGATCACGCGAGCACATCCTGCTTTCTAATCTCTTTGAGAGCGCCTGGAAAGCCGGTCAGGACATGGATCTCACAGAGCTGATCCATCAGATTCAGTCCCCACCATTTAATAAACTGGGTGCTTTCGAGATCGACAAATTCTTCCCCGAGAACGATCGTTTTGAGCTAGCGATGACGTTAAACAATCTCTTGGCTTCCCCCTCTTTCGAAGCCTGGATCCATGGGGCTCACCTGGATGTCGGTCAATTGCTTTGGACGGCGGATGGCAAACCCCGCCACAGCGTTTTCTACCTCGCCCATCTACCAGATAGCGAGCGCATGTTCTTTACCACATTGCTGCTCACCGAGGTGGAATCATGGATGCGAGCGCAGCCGGGATCATCATCTTTGCGGGCGATCCTGTACTTTGATGAGGTCTTCGGATATTTGCCGCCTGTCGCCAATCCACCTTCAAAACCGCCGCTCCTGCGTTTACTGAAAACGGCACGAGCCTTCGGATTGGGGGTTTTACTGACAACACAGAACCCCGTCGATCTCGATTACAAAGCCTTAGGCAATGCGGGAACATGGTTTGTCGGGAAGCTCCAAACGGAGCAGGATAAGTCTCGCCTCTTGGATGGATTGGAATCTGTTGACACTGGGAAAAGTGGATTTAAACGCTCCGATGTAGATAAGTTGATCTCGGCTCTCGATAAGCGAGTGTTCTTGCTCAATAATGTCCACGAACGGGGGCAGAAAGTCTTTATGACTCGCTGGGCTATGGCGTATCTCAGGGGACCTATCACGCGCACAAAGCTGCGGGAAGTCAACGAATTGGTAGGTGCGCAGAAGCCGGATATCTCGACAACCGCCAGGGACATGTCGAGTGGGGAAGCCAAAATCGATCAAGTGGCCGCAGCTAAAGAAGCTGTGGGGACCACCAGGCGCCCAAAAGTTCCCACGGGTATTTCCGAGTTCTTCCTCCCGAATATCATCACTTCCAGCCAGGCGTTGAAGGGGGCAAA
>DAOWMX010000117.1 GCA_030642885.1 Anaerolineales bacterium
AAGGAAAAGGAAAATCATTAGATGTCTGAAATCAGCGGTGTTATCGCTCAACTATCTGCACTGACCTTCATCCTGACCAGTATGCTGGCCATGGGTATGAGCCTGACGGTCAAACAGATCGTCCGACCCGCTGCGCAATACACGCCTGGTGGTCATCACCCTGCTGGGTGCGCGATCGGCGGGGAGATGGGCAAGCGTGTACAAGCCCAGACTGCACCCGCTGGTGAGGCGACATCGTAGCCCGAGTCTCATCATTGGATGGGGGCGAGATCATGGTTCTGATCGAAATCCTTGATGGCGAGATGACTGAGAAAGGAGGTCCTAGCGAACAATTTATCGATGTGGTTGCCGCCCGATGACACTCGTTTCTTGTCGCGCGGGCGGGTGCACCCCGCCGAGGACGCCGTAAATAGCGCCGGTGGGGGTGCAGAAGAACTGCTGCTGTAATCTATATAGAGATATAAAAACATTTACTACATAGGAGGAAAATTATGTGCTGCTTCTTTACCTCATTACTCTTGGTTGGACCACGCCTAGCTACCCTGGTGTGGTATCTGTACAAACCGGTCTATGTGAATGGGGCATTTGACTCATTCATCTGGGGTTTTCTGGGATGGCTCTTCCTACCCTGGACCACGCTGATGTACATCATCATCTATCCGGGCGGCATCATGGGATTTGATTGGCTCATCCTCGGGCTGGGCATATTCGCCGACATGGCATCCTACTTCGGTGGGTACTATGAGCGTGATCGTCTGCCCTATGGAGACCAGATCCCCTAACGCACATAGCTAAAAAATTTCTAGCACCAAGACGGGGACTTCTGGACAATCACGAGAGAGCCCAGGAGTCCCCTATCCACCCCTGATCTCGTATTCGCACGGCAGCGGGTGGTACCGAGAACGCGAAGAATGCGGAAGGAGATCAAAAGATGACGACGCAAACTACCACGGCGGGACAATCCCGTCCGATGCCTCAAGCCCCCAGCACGCTGGAGCGCTGGTTTCCGATTGGAGCCTGGCTGCCGAAATATGAATGGGGCAAATTCCTGACCGCTGATCTCATCGCAGCAGTAAGCGTTGCCGCGTTGCTGATCCCCGAATCCATGGGCTATGCCACCGTCGCTGGTGTTCCGGTCCAGATTGGGCTCTACGCAGCCCCGCTGGCGCTGATCGGCTATGCCATGTTCGGTGGGTCGAAGCTGCTCGTGTTCGCTGCCGCGGGATCGGTGGCTGCCGTTTCCGCCAGCGTAGTGGGTAATCTCTCGGGAGGCGACCAGAGCACGGCGGTAGCCCTCGCTGCTGCTCTGGCGCTTGTCACCGGAGTGGTGTTCGTCTTTGCTGGACTTGCCCGTCTGGGATGGATCACGAATTTCATGTCGAAGGCCATCATGGCCGGGTTTATCCTGGGTATGTCGATCCAGATCATCGTCGGACAGTTCGGTAAGCTCTTTGGCGTCACACTCGCCGACGGCAACACGTTCGAGAAGCTGTGGTCGGCAATCTCCCAGATCGGCGATTGGAATTGGACTGCAACTGTGATCGGTGTCGGTGCGTTGCTGCTGATCGTCGCCATCCAGCGCTTCATCCCAAAGCTGCCTGCAGCCCTTACCGCGGTGGTGATTTCATCAGTCATTGTGGCGGTAGCCGGCCCCAATATCGATCTCGTGGCCGAGATCCCCAAAGGTCTCCCATCGTTCGGGATCCCATCCGGGATCGATGGCTCGACCTGGCTCAGCCTGCTCGCAGGCGGTGCGGTGGTGGCACTGGTTGGCTTCTCGGAGGGATGGGGCGCCTCGGCCAACATCTCCAGGAAGACCCATGACCAGTTGGATACCAACCAGGAGTTCCGTGCCTACGGGGTCGGTAATATTGGAGCCGGTCTGTTAGGCGGCATGGTCGTTACCGGCAGCCTATCGAAATCATCGAGTGCCATGGCAGCTGGAGGCCGGACCCAGATGACGAACATCTTCCTGGCGGGCATCCTGCTGCTGACCCTGCTTTTCCTGGCGCCGCTTTTTCAATGGCTCCCCGAAACGGTCCTGGCAGTCATCGTGATTAATGCCATGTCGGGTTCCGCAAATCCGCGGAAACTGAAGCTGCTCTGGCACATTGACCGGCCCGACTTCGCCCTGGGGTTCATCACTTTCTTCCTGGTCCTGGCGCTCGATCTGCTGCCCGCCATGATCGTCGGCATTGTCCTGTCCGTGATTTACGTCATCTACCGGATGAGCTTTCCGGGTCGGTCTATCCTGGGGAGGGTCGCCGATACGGGCGATTTCGAATCAATAGCCTGGCAGTACGGCCAGCGTAGCGGGACGACCGATTCGAAGGCCGAACCTGTGCCGGGCGTGATTATGTTCCGTTTCGCCGCGCCATTGATCTTTTCCAACGCCGAATCTTTCAAGAACGGTTTGGAGCAACTGCTCATCAAGGCCGGCGCCGAAGGGGAGCTGCCGAATACGGTGGTCGTCGATTGTGAAGAACTCATGTATGTGGATGACACCGGCGCAAGCGCCATTAAAGACTTCTTCAATTACGCTCAGAGATACGAGGTTGAGCTTTCGCTGGCCCGCGTGCATTCCGGGGCTCACAAGCTGTTGGAGCTTACCGGGGTGATCGATGAGATCGGCGAAGCGCGCATCTACGACACGGTGCGTCACGCGGTGGATGCCGCAACTGCTCCGGCAACGGGAATGCAGGCTGAGAAAGGAACAGATGCATAACGGCAATTGTTGGATGGATATTTGATTCAACGACTAGTGCAGCCGAGATGCTCGTCCTGGTGCAGCAATTGTGGTAGGGAAAATCCCTTGCGGTTTTTCGTGGCGCATGCATCACCAGCCCGCAGGGTAGATCGTATACGACTCACCTGACCAATGATTCGGCATCGGAGTTAGAGATGGTTGGAAGAAGGTGGGAGGCCTATGCCATAGATCTGGAAGCGAGAGGATAAATATGATCGGGGACGGCAATGGAATCAATTGACCTACTGGTCGTTATCCTGGTGATTTTGTTTATCGCGGGGATCTCGCGGCGCATTCAAACAACGATCCTGACTGTGCCGATGCTGTGTATGGTGCTCGGGCTCCTGGCAGGACTTGTATTTCCGGAATTAATTTCACTCTCCTACAACGATCGATTGGTGGAGATCATCGCCACAATCACGCTGGTGATGCTCCTTGCGACGGACTCCTCGCGGATCAGTGTGCAGAGTTTGTACCGTTTTCACGACCTGCCCATGCGTCTGCTGTTCATCGGACTGCCGCTTACGATGATCCTCGGAACCATCCTGGCCAGCGCCATGTTTGGCGACCTGATGTTCTGGGAAGCGGCTGTGCTGGCGGTATGCCTTGCGCCTACCGATTCAAGTCCGGCGGAAAGGGCTGTAGAAAATCCCTCTGTCCCGGTGCGAATCCGCCAGGCGCTCGATATCGAGGGCAGTCTGAACGATGGCATCACGATGCCATTCCTGGTGATGACAATAGCCATGGCGACTTCTGCCCAGAGCGGAATTGGCCAGGGGAAGGTGCTGGA
Source organism: Anaerolineales bacterium (assembly GCA_030642885.1). Taxonomy (GTDB): domain Bacteria; phylum Chloroflexota; class Anaerolineae; order Anaerolineales; family E44-bin32; genus E44-bin32. Next base: position 3,537 of record DAOWMX010000117.1, read on the forward strand.
GTTTGCGACTGGTCAAATCGTTTTTGGCGTCCTCGTTGGGCTCCTGACCGGTTATCTCGGCGCGAGGTATATAGATTGGGGAAAGCAGAGCGGTTGGATGTCCAACCGCTTTCTGAAAATATGCTGGCTGGCATTGATCATCCTGACCTATGTGGCTGCAGATTTTATTGGGGGGAACGGGTTCATCGCATCGTTCGTGTTCGGCATCACTTCGGGCAATGTGATTGGCAAACTGGAGGAGGAACCCCTGCAGGAGTTTGCCGAGGCGGAGAATTCCCTGCTTATGCTGGCGACCTACGTGATCTTCGGGATGGTGATGCTGACCAAGGCGCTTGAAAACATCAACTTGACCGTTGTGATGTTCGCCCTGCTCAGTCTCACGGTGGTGCGGATGCTGCCTGTGGCGATCAGCATGATCGGGACCAAATTGCGTGCCATTTCGGTGCTGTACATGGGCTGGTTCGGGCCGCGCGGGATCGCGACGATCCTGTATATCATAACCGTGATCGGCCGTGAAGACATCGCAGGAAAAAACACGATCTATGATGTGGCTATCCTCACCGTGGCGCTGAGCTTAATCCTGCAGGGGTCCACAGCGTGGCCGCTTTCCGAGTGGTATGGCAAGCGAATCGCGCAGCTTGATAAGCAAGGGGAGGCCGATGGGGAGATGACAGAAGTGCCTGAAATGCCCACCCGGGCAGGCAGGGGGCGAATGGGAGACCGCGCACCGAGGGTCTCGGAGACAGGGATACAAGTAGAAACCTCGAGGGATGAATGACGGAAAGGAAAGGTATAAGCGTATGGAAAACGATGTGAGCGGCGATCAAGCTGAGCGTTTAGGGCTGGGTTTCTGGACTACGCTCATCCGCGCAGTTTTTGTGATCATGCTTGGCCTGGCCATGATTCTAACCCCAGATAAATCCCATGTTACGCTTTACAACTTCATGGGCATGTTCTGGCTTATGAGTGGTGTTGTGCTTCTTCGACGGGAGGCTCACCAAACTGGAAGTCGTCTGCTTCAGGTAGCAGGGTTCGCTGGCGTCCTGGCCGGGATTATGGTTATCACCCGCAGTCTCACCCGCAACTATCTGAGCGAATTTCTGGTCACGGATCTGCTTGGAGTGGTCGTTCTGATGACGGGGATACTACACATCATGTCGGGGATCCGGGTCAGGAAAGGAACCATGAGCGGTCGAATGGAACTCAACATCATGATGGGTATCTTCGAGATCTTGCTGGGTGGCATACTTCTGTTCACTCAGAAAGGCAACAATACGTTGATGTATTTGGTAGCCACAATCTGGGCCTTGCTCGGCGGGGCGTTCCTTTTCTTGGATGCCTGGCGTCAATACCGTAAAAACAAAGCGGAGGGATGAAAGTGGTATGGCTATTCAAACGAGCATGGACATAAACTTCATAAAAAAACAGGCGATCCTGCTCGCACTCATCTTGTTGGCTTCGATCGTTTCGGCCTGTGGTGCAGCGCCTGCGGCAGTTGGTGCTGCTGCAACACTCGTCTCTGGGACTCCCGATGTAACTTCTGATAGCACCTCTCCCACAGGGGAAGCCGCGCAGGGCGGCGGTAATCTATCAGATGCCGTTGCCTCCAGAACACCGCAACCCACAGCTGTCCCGAGTCGCTTCGATGAGCGGATCGATAATTTCGCATCCGAAACGGGTCTGTCTGGAAAGTCCTTTTTGGGTCTGACCGCGGAGGATTGGATCAACCTGGCAGTCTCTGTGGTTATTTTTCTGGCCGGATATACGATCGGCATCCGCCTGCTGAATTTTGGTTTGAAATGGCTGCTCCAAAAACGAACGAAAGAAACCGGCGACTCTGACATGGATGATTATTTTTTGGAGGATATCAAACGGGAACTGCGAGTTCTTGTGGTGCTGATAGTTGGACGTTTCGCCGTCTTCCGGTTGGATTTTCTGAGTGAGGGTTTGATGACCCTGCTGGATGACATCATCTTTATCGTTGGATTGATTGCTGTTACGCTCATCGCCCTGAGATTGGTAAATTTCCTCACTGCGAAATACCGGACCGGCCTGAGCTCTCAGGATGATCGTAAGCGCCTCAATCCCGTCATTCAATCGCTGCAGCGTCTGAGCGATGTCATCGTGCTGGTCTTCTTTGGGAGCATCGGCTTATCCCACTTTGGTTTTAGCGTCAATGCGCTAGTCGCATCTCTGCTTGTGATCGGCCTGATCATCGCCCTCGGCGCCCAGGACAACGTCTCGGACATCATTAACGGTTTTGTTATTTTGTTGGACCAACCGTTCCGAGCTGGAGACAGGATTTGGATCAAAGAACTGGACACAACCGGCCATATTATCGAAATCGGTACGCGCACGACACTCATCCGAACAGGCGATAGCCGCGATGTGGTTATCCCCAATTCTCAGCTCTGTCAGAGCCAGGTGGTCAATTACTCCTATCCAGATCCCAGCTATCGGGTGCAGACTGACCTCGGCGTGGCGTACGGCTCCGATATGGGGCAAGCTCGGAAAGTCATCGAGGATACGGTGCGCGGGGTCGAGGGTGTGCTGTCCGACAAGCCGGTCCAAATCTATTTTCGAGAGTTTGGCGATTCAAGCCGCACTGTCCGTGTCCGTTGGTGGGTTGAGAGCTACGGCAAAAGACACACCGTGCGTGATAAGGTCAACACGGCACTCGAACTCGCGCTGGATAAAGCCGGGATCGGGATGCCGAATACGGCCTATGATCAGAACATTAAAATGGACAGTTCGCTTATCAAGGAATTAAAAGGAGAAGGAGGAAAAAAGGAAAAGGACTGAACAGAGGATGATTTCCCCTTAAACGAGCATGCGCATAATCCAGCTGCAGCCGCGAAAGGGGATGCAAAGATGTGCGCAGAAAGATTGGAGGTCACGCCGTGGTGGAGATCCATGATTCAATCGAAATTCAAGCATCGGAGGAAACCGTGTGGGAGTTCATCTCTCAACTGGAGAATATCACACGCTGGTACACCAAGATGGTTGGCTATTGGCCGCTTGGCGATGGAAACATGGGGGTTGGCAGCTACTTCCGCCTGGACTGGACCGTGAGCGACCATGCAGAACCTTGCGAGTGCAATATTTTGACATGGGTACTCCCAACGGAGATCAGTTTTCAATTGAGCAACATCGATATGGTGGAGGCGGACATCACCTGGATGATCGCCGGGCAGAACGGGAGCACACGCGTGGAAGTGCGCGAATCGATCGATATGGCACATTCGGGTCGCTTTGAGGATCGCTTCTTTGTGGGTCCCGAAGCCGAAAGCAGGCTGCTGGAAAATCTTAAAACGCTCAAGGGGTTGCTGGAATCTTGATCGGGGTTGCAGCTTGATAAGCGACAATCGAACATGGTGACATGGATGGTTCGACAAAGGAGATTGGAATGACAACCTATGTTGAAGTGGCTCAAACTCTGGTCGCGGCAGGCTATCTGACCGATGCCGACGTTGAGGCAGCCGCGATGGTGT
>DAOWMX010000190.1 GCA_030642885.1 Anaerolineales bacterium
CCCCAGAGATCATACGATGTACAACCGCGCGCTTTCGCCCAGCGCATCGCCTCCCACTGGAGCAGGTAAGTCGGCATCTTCTCGCGGTGGATCGATAGAGAAGCGCCGTAGAAATACCAGGCTCGCTGACCGCGAGCGAAGACCATCATAGCCGCAACCGGTTCACTCTCGACTTCAGCGACGAAGAGCTCGCACCCTGCGGAGGGGTGGAAAAGGTCATAGGCACGCTGGAAGTAGGCATGGCTGTGAGCGCCGAATTGATCGCGTTCGGCGGTCTCAAGCGTCATTGCTGCGAATGCTACGAGGTCATTCCAGGGCTGCACAACCACTCCCTTGCGATCGGCGAGGCGGATGTTGTAGCGCGTCTTTTGTTTCATGAGCGCTAATATCTCGTTCTCATCGGGGGTGAGATCTACGGTGATCGTGCGCTGCGGTTGGATTGTTTGCGCAGAAGGGCTGAAGCCGTGGGTTTGAAGTTGTTCGGCGAGGTCGTTGTCCCAAATTGCATCCGGTTCGATCTTGAGCATGAAGGCATGCTCTTCTTTACAAACCTGGTTTATTGCCGGGAGCAATTCGGGTAGCCACTCCCCGATAGGCCCTTTCGGAATATATGCCAGCGTGAAACCGAGCGGGAGCTTTCGGAACAGAATTTGCGCGCCGGCGTCGTCTGCCTGGACCCAACGCGTCCTCCATCCGAAGGAGGATTTCAACGTGCCCCACGCCGATGTTTGCAGTAAATGGGCTTGAGGAAATTTGTCTATATAGTCGGTCCACAGCGTGGAGTCCATTTGTAAATCCATGGTCGGATTATATACCAAGCCAGGTTGCAGTATTGCATAATCCCGATGGATAAAACCGGTTGCGCTAAATCTGAGATATTTACGTCTTGTTTTCTTTGGAACGAGATTGAAAATTGGGGCTGCTCCGGCAATCATTAACGTTTCTTTTTAGGATGTTTTCCTCACGAACGGGTTGGCTAGAAGCGCTATCCCGACAGTTAGCGAGATTGCCTTTGTGGCGATATTCACAATGTCTAGCGCTATTTTCTTTGACGCTTCAAAACCAGCATGGTAAACTTCGCCCGTTCTATCCGTGCTATCTATATCCAGTGACTAATAAGGTTCTAGATGCTCGAACCGTGGATTTTCATCGCACTACTGCTCGGCGCCGGAATGCTCCTGCCAGGTGTGACAATTGTGGCCAACTGGCTGCTCGCCCCTAAAAAGCCAAACCCAATAAAGCAATCGATCTACGAATGTGGTATTGAAACTGTGGGGGAGACCTACATCCAGCTAAAAGGCGGGTATTATATCTACGCACTTATTTTCGTGGTGTTCGACATCGAAGCGGTCTTCATGTTCCCCTGGGCTGTAGCCTTCGACAAATTGCAGCTTTACATGGTCATGGAAGGGGTTATCTTTATTCTCATCCTTGCTGCCGGCTTGGCCTATGCGTGGCGTAAGGGCGTTCTCGAATGGGTATAACACAGGTTTTCAAATCGACCTGGCTGATGTGGAATTCATCAGCCAGGTGTTTTAACATGTTGGTGCCTCGCCTATTTGACTGCGGTGGAAACAAACACCGGATGAGCATCTATCGATAAATCGGGTTAAATTGGACAGGGCATTAGGGAGCAGCGAGTGGTCGCATTTCTCAACGATCCATTTACTTGGACGGGCAGCCTGCTGCGTAGCTGGCTGGAAGGACTGGGGCTGGCACCTGATCTTGTAACTTTTCTGCTGCAGGTGGTCGGGGCGTTCGTTCTCGGCACTACGCTGCTGATGTTGACCTTTATCCTCATCTGGGCTGAGCGAAAAATAGTCGCCCGAATCCAGGATCGACTAGGTCCAAACCGTGTAGGACCTTATGGCGTCTTCCAAACAGTCGCCGATCTCCTGAAGCTGGTCACGAAGGAACTCATAACCCCCACCGGGGCAGATGTCATTCCGTATAACCTGGCGCCGTTGCTGGCTGTAATGGCAGTCGTCGGAGTTTGGGCAGTTATTCCACTCGCGCCGACGCTCATCGGTGCGAGCATTAATGTCGGTGTTTTGTACATCGTTGCCGTTGGTGCGATCGGGACCCTTGGGATCATGGTCGCAGGGATGTCTTCTAATAATAAGTATGCTCTATTGGGTGCCTTCCGCACCGTTGCCATGATGGTTTCATACGCAGTGCCGATGATGATAGCCTTGCTCATCCCGGTTCTCTTGAGCGGGTCGATGGACATGGAGACCATCGTTGAAGCGCAGAGCCCAATCGCTTTCATTATTCTGGCGCCGTTCGCAGCGCTGATATTCTTCGTAAGCTCGCTCGCAGAGGTAGGTCGAGCGCCATTCGATCTGCTCGAGGCGGAGTCCGAAATCGTGGCTGGTTTTCATATCGAATACTCCGGATTGAAGTTCGGGATGTTCTTCGTGGGGGAATTCCTGCATGCTTTCACGATCTCAGCTCTGACCGCCACGCTCTTCCTCGGCGGCTGGCAAGGTCCCTGGGCGGAGCTGTACCCATTGCTAGGTTTGTTCTACTTCATTATTAAAACATCCATCGTATACTTTGTCGTTATCTGGATCCGCGGTTCATTCCCGCGTATTCGTATCGACCATATAAATAACCTCAATTGGAAATTGATTACACCCTTAGCGCTGGCGAGCTTGATTGTTGCAGCAATTGCCGAAAAGGTGGCCACGGAGTTTGGAATCAACCGGCTCGGAATTCACGTAGGCGCTAACGCTTTCTTATTTATGATCACCCTGGCGGCGATTCGATTAAACGCCCGTGGGGCACGTTCACGAGTCAAAGCAAACAGCGTGAATAAGTCAGTCGCGGCCTCCAGCGGGTCGTCACCGGGAAGCTAGTTCGATGCGAGTGCGTGCATGCTGACACTAACTCAAATTGTATTTCTCGTTGCTGCCGCTATCACGTTGCTCGCATCCTTCATGGTGGTCACCTGCCGTTCCATGGTGCACGCTGCACTGTGGTTGATTATGGCATTAGCTGGAGTTGCTGTGTTCTTCGTCTTGCTGAACGCAGGTTTCCTGGCGGTTGTGCAGGTCGCGGTTTATATCGACGCCATTGCGATTATGATCATCGTCGTGGTTATGCTCACTCGTCACTCAATGGGGATCCAAGATCGACAGACAAATAAAACCTGGTGGGCGGCTGTGATCGCCGCTCTTCTGATGTTTGGCGGTTTGGTTTTGATGTTCACACAAGCCCCGCTGCTCGGCGCTGAAGCACCGGCTCTCACAATGGGATCGGAGGCTTTGCTCGAGGAACTTGGGCTGGCGCTGGTTGATGTGGACCGCTATATCGTTCCCTTCGAGGTCGCCTCAGTTCTTTTGCTGACGGCGTTAGTTGGTTCGATCATCGTCGCCTGGCCCGGGCGGAAGAGCCAGGATCTGGAGGATCAATCATGATCCCCTTATCCTGGTACATCCTTGTAAGTGCGGCGCTCTTCAGTATCGGTATCTACGGTGCGCTGGCGCGACGGAATGCTCTGGCAATTCTGATGGCGATCGAACTCATGCTGAACGCTGTTAATCTGAACCTGGTTGCTTTCTGGCGCTACCTGACACCGAATGTGGTCGCCGGCAAGGTATTCGTGCTGGTTGTCTTTGCAGTAGCGGCCTCTGAAGTGGCTGTCGGTTTGGCTTTGATTATCTCGATCTATCGGCGACGCCATACGATCGCCGTCGAAGAGATCGACATGATGAAGTGGTAGACGAGGTTTTATGCAAATTGAGACCTTAATCTGGCTTATCCCTCTCCCGCCGATTCTGGCGTTTTTCACGATTTTGCTTGGGACGAATCGCAGCAACCGTCTGAGCCACATCATAGCGATAGGCTCAATGGTTGTCTCCTGGGGCCTGGCGATGGTTGTGTTCTTCAAAGCGGTCACGACCGAAGGTCTCGGACACCATCCTTTCCACTCATCGATTGCGTGGATACCGACAGGCGAAACCGCACTGCGAATTGGGGTGCTTATCGACCCTCTTGGTGCGCTATCCCTTTTCTTTGTCGCTTGGACGTGTCTGGCGATCTTCCTCTATAGCGTCGGTTATAACAATTACGGCAAACCACGCGACCCTGAGGATCGTGCCGGACTTCCCCCGCGCGCCGGCGGGATTGAGCCGATGTACGCTCGCTTCTTCGCCTTCATCTCACTTTTCGCTTTTGGAATGTTGACTCTGGTCATTGCTGATAACCTGCTCTTGCTGTTCGTCGGCTGGGAGATCATGGGCTTGTGCTCCTACCTGTTGATCGGCTTCTGGTACGGAAAACCATCGGCGCGCGAGGCGATGATCAAGGCCTTCATGACGACGCGCGTAGGCGATGTCTTCATGCTGTTGGGTCTGGTTTACCTCTACTCGGCTACCGGCACACTCAGCTACCGGGAGATCTTATACAACGAGCATGTGCTCGGGATGCTGACGAATACTCCTTCGGTGATCCCGGCCCTCTCGACTGCCGGTTTGATCGGCCTGCTGCTCTTCATCGGCACGGTTGGAAAATCAGCGCAATGGCCCCTTCACGTTTGGCTTCCAGACGCGATGGAAGGACCTACGCCTGTCTCGGCCATGATCCACGCGGCGACGATGGTTTCCGCCGGTGTCTATCTCATTTTGCGCTTCTTCCCGCTGATCACCGCCGGCTGGCACGAGGGCAGCCCACTGACGCCTACGATGCTCGTGATCTCGTTCATCGGCGCGTTTACGGCGCTCTTCGCGGCGACGATCGCGCTAGCGCAGGATGACATTAAACGCGTGCTGGCTTACTCCACAATCTCTCAATTGGGATTCATGGTCG
>DAOWMX010000191.1 GCA_030642885.1 Anaerolineales bacterium
ATCGGTAAGCATCCGATGGAAACGCCGGTTGTTCTCGATCAAGCTGGGGGACTCGGCCCGCGTAATCTTACGGACAGCCTCGCTAATGGCGTCCGGCGGGATATTCGGGTTGAGGTTTTCAAGCGTGGTTTGTAGCCTTCCGAGCAAGACAACATGGTCGTAATCCTCGCGTTCACAGGCCGAACCGTCCGGACTGATATCGGGCCCGAAAGTGGTCCGCCAACCGAGGGATTCAAACCAGTCGAGGGCGGTTTGTTCGAGGGAGTTTTCATTCATATTCGCCATGTCAACGCCCCTCCCTCGGTTGGATTTCAACAACTGGTGTTATGCGAGTTCGAATCTCGTCGTAGATGGCAATATCGACGCCCTCAGCTACTTCAAGAGATACCGCGAGCCCATAGGCCACGGGTTCCTGCATCCTTGCCGCATCTTTTCGGCAGTTGACTTTAATCCTCAGGGAGTTGCCATCAGTGAGCGGGACAGCCTTTTCGCCTTCAAAAACTTCGTGTTGTACGGTTCCTCTTCGTACCGCACGCCATTCGGCATTTTGTCTATCAAAAACAAATGTTCCGTCTTCAACTTCAAACCATAAGCTTGCGGTTCGATAGCGTTGGGTGCTTGCGGCAAGAGGTGATAACCAAGATAGAGTGACCGTGAGCCGACGCCTATCGAGGCGTGCTCCAAGCGAAGGGGGTAGTGGCAAGTTGAATAAATGCGCTTCTTCATCGTTAAGTTGACCGAACCCTAATAGGGTTGCCCGCTGTTCCGTGCAACCGAGAACTCGCGAGCTATCCGGGACGCCGTACCCCAACCACTGGCTAATCCAGTGCCGGATATGTCGCCCATTGTCCTGGGTCCGGAGTATGTCTTGGAGCCGCGCTGAACTCTCACCCCATGAACAACCATGTACGATCATCGCCTTCAGTAGCGGCGTGACATACGAACTGGGTTCGACGTCGGGGGCTTGTTCGTTAAATATTTCGACCAGGGAATCATGACATACCGCGGCCATCCTGCTTATGAGCGCAGTGGCATTACTGGTCCCACAGCAATAAACAACCTTGTTGAGGTCACCCGCTGCTGTACTAGGGGTTGCCACCTTGTTTCCTGGTGCAATACGCAGACGCCGAGCCTCGAATTTCGCATCAGTTGAAGCGCCAAGGGGTTCTGTATAAAGCACCCGGCCACCATTAAAGAGTAGGTCTGGCTTGATCGCCCTTCGGTAACCGCTCCCGAAGGCGGAAACCGGGCTTGGCAGAATGCTCTCAAACAGATTCACTGCGTTGCCGATGTGGCTGACAGCGGCGGGGTCGTGATGGAGTGCGCCTACTGTGATACCGTTAATGCTCTCGGCCGGTGAAAGCAGCTTTCGATGTCTCGCATCACCATAGAGTGCCTTGACGACCAGTGCTTCTTTCTCGTTGTCGGAGAAGGCATTGAATTCCTCTTTGGAAATCCCCGTATCAATATCTCTTCCGTGGTTGCCAGCACTGATTACAATAAGGACGCGGTATTTGACGCTGAGCCAGTCGATCAATCGAGCAAGCGGGCTCATGGTTTGAGTAAACAGTCGGCTTGAATCACCGATTGAAAAATTGATAATTCTGATGGTGGGTGCGGAGGCTCCGGCGGTTCCTTCGCCTTCGAACATTCTTCGAACGGCCCGATGAATGAGATCAACCATGAGCACATTTCCAGGGATCTGCTCCGGGCGAGGTGAGCGAATCCACTGGATGGGCTTCATAATCGGGCGCACATAGATGGGTCGCGTAAGAGGAGGGTTTTCGTCACTAAGGTCGCCGTGAACGATTAGTGAGGACATAGCCGTTCCATGTACGCGGTCGGCCACGGTATACTCCGACGCATAGTCATCCGGGTCGTCGATAATTAGCCGATTTGCAAGCAAGTTGTGATTTGCCAAAGGTAGCCCGTCCAGAACCGCAACAATGGAGTCGCCAGATGGAAGGTCCGCTTCCTCAGCCTCGTGGTCCGATAGTTCGCCTTCAACTGGCTCTTTCCCCGTTGCCATCTGGCCGACGGGACGAAAAAACATCACGCTGTCACACTTGATAAGGTCTACATCAGGATGTTCGATTATCTGTTGGGCAGCGTTGGCAGGGACTTCCGCGAGCAACCCGTGGTATGCGATATCACGGATGATGCAGCCATCTAAAACAGTCCCTCCAATCTGTCGGATAAGATCACTGATCTGCACTTGCGCCGCTTGTCGTTTATCATCCGAACTACGGAACCACAACTCTACTTCAAATCGGATTGGTTGGTCTCCGTCATGCTCCAAGTCTTCTCGCCATACGTCGAGCACGCCTGTTTCTTCGATTCGGTCCTGAACACCCCATCGGCGAATTTCTTTGAGACAGAGAAATACGTCCCGGAACTTGGTAAGCCCATGGTCAAACTTCATGTTCTGATCGTTTTGATAACGCTGCCACAATGAAAGCATCTCGTCGAGTGCCCTCTGGTTGGTCATGACCAGGTAAAGCCGCCCGTTAAGCTCCTTTGTCTCATCTTTTTCATCGTAGAAGTCTGCATCCGGTGCGATCTCTTCGGTTTCGATCTCACCCATCCACTCAAGGCCCTTTATTCGCTTGACAGCGTTTGCAAAGTTCTCGACGTTGCCGATGGTTTCAATTACCAGGACCTGTTCTGGATCAACTCCCTCCGTTGTCTGCAGTAGCTCAACGCGGCGGGCGTTAAACGCCGCTTGAAGTTGAGTGAATATGGGAGAAAGCCGCTGACCTTGCCTGTTATGGGTCGGCCGATGGACCCTTCCGGGAAATCCTCGCCCTTTGGTGCGGTCGGCGGTTTCCGGTGTTGGAAACAGCAATAACGGACGATCTGGCATTATTCATCGCCTCCATTCTGCTGTTTCGTTTTGACGGTCCGCGCGGCCCAATTTTTCAGGGTGCGGTCAATGATCTTCTTCATGTCGGAGTTAGGCTGTTCGAGCACGTAATGCCGGAAGATGCTGGCTCCGAATTCCTCGGCCTCCGCGAAGTTGACACCGTAGAGCTTCTTCGCCAATGTCTCGGGGGCGTAGCCGAGTTGAACCTTAATCCTACGCTCAAACTTGGCGAACCACTCTGCCAGTCGAGCGCGGGTAGGCTCGGGTAGCGTCATACGAACCTGGAACCGCCGCCATACGGCGCGGTCAAGCAACTCGGCGTGATTGGTAGCGCCGATCACAACAACGTGGCTTGGTAGCGAGTCGATTTGCATGAGCAGTGAACTGACCACCCGCTTGATCTCGCCAGTCTCATGCCGGTCGCCTCGTTCCTTCCCCAAAGTTTCAAATTCATCAAAAAACAAGACACATTTTCTCGCACAGGCGTATTCCAGAAGGCGGTGCAAGCGAACAGCCGTTTCGCCAAGGTAGGTTCCAACGACACCCTCGTATCTGACGATCAAGAGGGGAACCATAAGCGCATGCGCAAACGCCTCAGCAAGCGTGGTCTTTCCATTGCCCGGTGGACCGATTAAAAGCAGGCGGTTGCGAGGCTCCAGGTTGTACGACCGCAGCAGGTCAACCCTGTGGTGCTCTTGAACCACCTCTTGAGAAATCTCCCGCACTTCTTTGGGGAGAATGAGGTCATCGAAGGCCCGTTCCGGCGTGATTTCCTGGAGCAGGTTTGTAACCCTTTGGTCAAGCACGGCGTTGCCGTTCGATATGCGCCTGTCTGCGGGTGCGGACCGAAGCAGTTCCTCCAATTTATTTGCAAGGACGGTATGCTTCTTCGCTCTTTCTTCGGCGATTATAGCCTCGACGACTTTCTGGAATTTGGCCTTGTCGCCAGCCATCCCAAATCGAACGAGGTCGGTTAGCAGGTCGGCTCTAGCCATGTTGACCTCCATGAATATTTAAGCCATCCAGTAGTTCCTCCGCATCCGGAACGCGCAGCTCGCCTGATATGAGTTTGGGGAGGAGTGTGTCGCGGAGGGACATAAGAGTGACATTCTTATATAGATTTGCCAAGATCGATTCCATGAACGGATGCAGTATTTCTTCGTATGAATTGGTCAGATTAGTTGGAGGAAATGCGATTCGAATGGTCTTGAAAGTATCTCGCGTAATGGTGTTGAAGACTGAACCGTGGCTACTTCTTTGTAAATCCGCAACCTGCCTTCTAATCGTGAAATAAACGAAGTAATCGTCTATCCCGCCTTTACCCTGGATGCCATAGCAAGATTGGTTTATAGCCATAGGACGTCCTACGAGTGCGCATTTCCCAACCGTCCCTCGTGCGCTAATTATCGTCGTCCCTTTGCGGAGCACCTTGGTCGATGACTTGTCTACTCCAAGCTGCGTAATGTGTTTCTCGGTATCTACCACAAATACGTCAGTTTCACTTGGCGCATCCACGATAGAGAACCAGGGGATATCCCCCCCCCAGTATTCCTGTACTTTTGTTTTCGGAGTACCACCGCCGATTAAGGCCACGACTTCGGACAGAGATGAAACCTCCCACCCCTTCGGAATCTCCCCGAGTTCTGAATCCTCGAAGCTGTCAGGGAACAGCGCAGAAATCTCATCGGGCAGGCCGGGGTGGCGGCCTTCGGCATTGGCGCGCACCGGGTCGAAATCAATAAACCAGGACTTGAAGATGGCGCGGGCCATCGCCTCCAGAGTCTCGTTCATCCGCCGGTTCAATTCGATCTTGTTGTCCAGCGATCCGAGGATGTGGGCGATGGCCCGCTGCTCATCGTATTCTGGTACAAGTATTTGGCGTGCGTGTGCTGCATCACGATTGAGACCGGGAACAGCACTATCTGCGTTCATGTTCTCCAG
>DAOWMX010000309.1 GCA_030642885.1 Anaerolineales bacterium
GAATCGAGAATCAAGAATGGAGGATGGAGGATGAATGATATTTTGAAGAAGCTAAAAGGCGGCGACCGCCGGTCTATCGGGAGGGCCAACGAAGTAGTTGATGACGTGCTTGGCGATCCCGCCTTGTTCGACGCGGTGTTCCAGGGAATGTTCAACGACGACCCGGTGGTCAGAATGAGGGCTGCTGATGCTATCGAGAAGATCACCGAGCGGCATCCCGAATATCTTCGACCTTACAAGACGGCGCTTCTCCGGCAAGTAGCGGCAGTAGAACAGCAGGAAGTCCGCTGGCATGTCGCGCAAATGATCCCCCGGTTGGAACTGAGCGAGGAGGAACACCGGCAGGCCATAGAGATCCTTTGGGGTTATCTCGCTGATAAGAGCAACATCGTCAAGACGTTCTCCATGCAGGCTCTGGCCGATTTGGCAGCAGGGGACGCCGTACTGTTGCCACAAGTGCTCGAGTTGCTGGAGGAATTGGCCGATACGGGAAGCCCGGCGGTGCAGAAACGCGGGCGCAAATTGCTGAAGAAACTCAAGTCAAAGGATTTAGATGCTTTGTAAATTGAGAAAACCTTGTATGTTCGCATTGTATTTAGATATGATAGCAAGCGCGGAATCACGTTAAACGTCAAACGTCAGGGATTTCAGGGATTGCTGAAGGAGCGGGGTTTTGACGTTTGACGCATGACGTTCGTGTTCATCCGCGTCCCGCAATTACTTTGGCATTTTTGTGACACGGGCGCAAATCTCACAGCGGGAATACCCTTACTCTACATAACATATATAGTCGGAAGATACAACCGGCGAAAAATACCTCCCACCACGCCTTTCAGCTCTCCACTCTCTATTCTTCATTCCTCATTCTTCATTCTTGATTCCTCATTCGCCTGTGTTACAATACGGCCATGATGTGTACTCATCACAACAAACATCGTAGGAGGAACAACAAAAATGAAAACAACTATGCAGAAAACCATTCTCGGTATTCTGGTGTTCGTAGCGGTGTTGGCCCTGCTTGGAAGCAGCTTCGCCGGTGGCTTTTTCACCGGCCGCCTGACATCCTCTCACAATAACGGCATTGTTTCCCCCATTCTTCCCCGAGAAGACCAGTCCGAAGAAACCCCGGCAGGTACGCAGGGAGAGGTAATAGATTTTGATATTGTTCAGGAGGTGCTCAATATTTTAGTGCCGGATTTCTATGGAGAGCTCCCCGACGCCAAAACGCTGGCTTATGGCGCGATTCACGGCATGTTATTAACTCTCGATGATCCCTATACTTCATTTGTCGAGCCGGAAATTGCTGCTATCTTGAATGAAGATGCCAGCGGGGAGTTCGAGGGCATCGGCGCGACGGTGCGGATGCGCGAGGATGGCTACCTGGAGATCGTGCGTCCCCTACCCGGTCACCCTGCCGAATCTGCCGGCCTCCTGGTCGGTGACCTGATTCTGGGTGTAGACGGCGAATCCATCGTAGGTATGGGGCTATATGAAGCCCTGGGGTTGATTCGAGGGCCTGCCGACAGCGAAGTAGTGCTGGAAATCGCTCGTCCTGAAGAGGGGGAGGACACTTTTACCGTTACTATCACCCGCGCCCGCATCGCCTTGCCGATTGTAGAGTACGAGATGTTAGCTGATAATATCGCTTACGTTCGTCTGACCGAGTTCGACAACACAGCATCGGACAAGGTAAAAGCTGCGCTGGAGGAACTACAGGCCCAAAATCCCCAAGGGCTTATTTTTGACCTGCGGGATAACCCAGGTGGGTATCTCAGAGAGGCCATCAAGGTCTCCGACCTCTTTCTCGATGAGGGCCTGATCGCTATTGAGCGCGACAGCGATGATAATGAGCAACGCTTCTATTCTTACGACGGCGACGTGGGGGAAGATATCCTCATGGTGGTGCTGGTCAATGGCGGAAGCGCGAGCGCGTCCGAGATCGTGGCCGGCGCGCTCCAGGATCGTCAACGGGCGCTGCTCATTGGCGAGACCACGGTGGGAAAAGGCTCCGTCCAGCTCCCGCACAACTTGAGCGATGGCTCACAATTCCGCGTCACCATTGCTCATTGGTTCACCCCCGAAGAACAAGACATCCACGGCAACGGCCTCACGCCAAATATCGAAGCCCCCCACCCCACCGACACTCCTGTGGATCAGGATCCGCAGCGCGAGCGCGCCATCGAATATTTATTGCAAGGCCAATGATGTGAGTGACATCAAAGTTGTAGCCACCAACCGCAAAGCGCGCCACGAATACTTCATCGTAGCTAGCTACGAGGCCGGGATCGTCCTGACCGGCACGGAGATCAAATCCGTGCGCGCCTCGCAAATCAGCCTGCGAGAAGGATACGTCCAGCCCCGCGATGGCGAGCTGTGGTTGATGGGCGTCCACATCTCCCCTTACGAACAGGCGGGACTTTGGACTCACGATCCTTTGCGGCCCCGGAAGCTGCTCATGCACCGCCGGGAAATCAGCCGTTTGATCAGCACTGTCCAGGAGAAAGGCTATACCATCGTCCCTTTGCGGATGTATCTCAAGGGCAAACGGGCCAAAGTGGAGATCGCGCTGGTGCGTGGCAAACGCAAATATGATAAGCGGGCCGTGATCGCCAAGCGCGATGAGGAACGCGAGATACAACGCGCCTGGAAAGATGCGAGTCGGGAGAGTGTATCTTCTCATTAAGTAGAGGGCAACATTTCGTTATCTGTTATTCTCAC
>DAOWMX010000037.1 GCA_030642885.1 Anaerolineales bacterium
AGGAGGGGGTTTTATAACGGAAACACCGGCAGCAAGACCTGCCAGCTTCATGAAATCCCTCCTCTTGAGCTTGAGCACCATACCGCAATTCTACCTATTCAATGGGATTGGATCAATAGGAGAACCCATTTATCGACAGAATGGGCGTTTGTTCTATACACAGGGAAACTGCGTATAGCCACATATCAAAGAGGAGATCGCACAGTCAAGTTTCACGGTAACTGGCACAGTTTGTATCAATCAGACTTTGACGGGTCGAAGAGTTTCGGGTAAAACATGCGTATGATGCGGACGTTTGTTGCGGTGAACATCCCTGTGGAGATCAAGCAGAATCTCCAGAAGGAAATCGATCAACTGCGAGCTCTCATCTGTGGTGAATCCGTGCGCTGGGTGCGGTCCCAAGGGATCCATCTAACGCTCAATTTCCTGGGCGAGATCTCCAACAGCAGCCTCGGAGAGATCCGTCAGACCCTGGAGCGAGAGATCGAAAAGCATCCAACTTGCACACTCAGCGTTGAGGGGTTCGGTTGTTTTCCAAATCGCCGTAGACCCAGGGTTCTGTGGATAGGAATCACTGAGGATCAAGGCACGCTCGCGCAGGTGCAATCCTCGATCAACGAGAAGCTAGTTCCCTTAGGATTTGAGAAAGATGGAAGGACATTTCACCCACACCTAACGTTAGGACGCGTAAAACGTAATGTTTCAACGTCCGACTTAATCCAAATCCAGGATGCAATAAATGAGTTCGACGTAGCCCAGATTGGGCAGTTTGAGGTCAGAGAAATCCACCTTATAGAAAGTATATTAAAGCCCACAGGAGCCGAGTATTTCACACTGGGCGAGTATGCTCTGGGGGGAAAGGGTGATAGATGATGAGAAAATCAGTTATCAGCGTGATCGGACCTCATGAGTGCTCTGAATGGGAAGCCCAAGCAGCGGAGAGCGTGGGCAGACTGCTTGCATCCAACGACATAACTGTAATCTGCGGCGGACGAGGGGGCGTGATGGAAGCTGTATGCCGCGGCGCACAAGAAGCTGGAGGGATTACGATAGGAATACTCCCGGGAATGAATGTGGAAGAGGGGAATCAGTATTTAACGATCGCTATTCCCACAGGGCTTGGGGAGGGGCGAAACGTGATCGTCGCCCGAGCCGGTAAGGCTGTGATCGCGATCGGCGGCAGGTTTGGTACACTCTCAGAGATTGCCTTCGCGCTTAAAATGGGGAAGCAGGTGGTGGGTTTGAGAACCTGGGACCCACATTATGCCGATGGGAATCGAACGCCAATTCAAATCGCCAAAACACCTGAAGAAGCAGTAGAATTGGTGTTAGGGAAAACCCTAAAATAAAATCCTAGGAGGCGGCGATACAGAACGCATTAGATCTTGCTCACAGCATAGTGGATACGCTCGATGAGAAGAAGGGTGAGAATATACTCCTTCTCGATCTTATCGGCGTTTGTTCTTTTACCGATTACTTCATAATTTGCTCTGGAACGAGTGAAAGAATGCTCCGTGCGCTCTCCGACGAGGTACAGGGCTCCCTCAAGAAAAACCATTCTATCCAAGCACAGAGTGTCGAAGGTAAAGAGGGGGTAGGTTGGACCCTGATCGATTATGGGGATTTAGTCGTCCATATCTTCTCCCCTGCTGTGCGAGAATATTACGCTCTTGAGGATCTGTGGAAAGAAGGACGAGTGCTTCTGCATATGCAATAGGCGCTTCAAGTTGTTCTGTTGATCCACCCGCCAATTCTGTAATCCAATTGTCGCTTAACGCCGGTAGATAGGTTCAGCGTTTCTTCTTTGTTGTTCTCGATAAGGGGCAATTAGAGTAGCGAGATAACCCGTTCGATACTCCCCAGAGACCTTCGATGGTGTGAAAGAAGGGATTCCACTCGCAGTTGATACCCTCGCACCTGTTAGGGCGACGAGCGGCTCAAGGTAAGCTCAATATGGAAGTTTGGGTGTGAAGTGAGGGTATTGTTAGGCTTCGAATACCCAGCGGTCAATATCACGCTCCCACTTGACCAGATCATCAGCCCTAAACCAAAGTTCGATCTCTGCTCGAGCTGTCTCAGTTGAGTCGGATGCGTGGGTGAGGTTTCTCCCCACTTCAAGGGCAAAATCGTGCCTGAGCGAGCCTGGGGCGGCTTCAGTAGGTTTTGTAGCCCCCATAGTCTGCCGAACCGCTAAAATCGCTTTGGGGCCTTCCCAGACCATCGCCATCACGGGTCCGGAGGTGATGTAGTCAATTAATCCCTCGTAAAAGGGTTTGCCTTTGTGCACTGCATAATGAAGTTCTGCGAAATCTTTCGAGATTTGCTGAAAGTTCGCACCGACCAGTCGGAGACCACGGTTCTCTAAGCGGCGAATGACCTCACCGATGAGACCCCGTTGAACGCCATCCGGTTTTATTAGGACAAGAGTTTTCTCCAAGGTGTTACCTCCATAAAGTATAAACTCGGGGAGACCCCGAGTTTAGTTTGAATAGTCGAGAGAGGGAAGCGATCAAGCGACCTCCATACCTCGTTGATATGCGTTGATTGCTTCTTGGAGTTGATCTGACTTCATGTATGCATCCCCCAAAACTTGCCACATCGTCGGCAGGTTCGGGTAGCGCTCCAGCGCGTGTTCCAAGTCGCTGATTACAGTGTCGAGATCCTGTTTTCTCTCGATCAACTTCTTGTAATCTGATAAGGCTCGCCCAGCATCGCCAGCGGTGAGGGCTTGGCGTGCGCCCTGGAGTAATTGCGAAGCAGGTTCCTTGTATTTCGATGGTGCAACTTCCACAGCAGGTTCTACCTTCTCGACTTCCGGAGGAGCTTTCTCAGCGGCCGGGATGTGAGGAGCAGCTTCTGGTGGGGAAATAACCTCCTCGATGGGCTCAGGGACAGGAGGGAGCTCGACCACAGGTGCAGCCTCGACGGGCGTTGGTTCCGGAGGATGAATTTCCTCTTTGACGGCAGGAGGGGTTGCTTCTTTTGCCGGTTCAGGGGGTACTGCCTCTGCGGCAGATGTTGCTTCATCGAGCCATCCAGGTATTTCCGGCATGGGCTCCTCTTGAAGAGTTTCCTGAGGAACTGCCGAGATGATGGTTTCATCGTCGGGAGTAATTTCGCTTATAGTATCAATTTTCTCGGTTGGAACCGGGGGAGGCTTCGAGACAATCGTCTCAGCAGGTAATACATCAGGGACAGTTGCTGCGACATCTACATCCATACCTCGCTGTGAGGCGAGATCCTCGAGCCATTGCAAACTCTCACCAGCTTCTTCAGGAGGAATCACTTCGCTGATCGTTGGAGAGGGTTCCTGGGTCGCTTCAGTCGCTTCAATTGGGCTCTCAACAGGTGGGGTTAGAGGCTTGCTTTCCTCAGCTTCTTGAGTCTCAGCAAGATCCTCCAGCCAGCGGAAGACCTCATCATCGTCAACTTTATCACTAACCCCTAGGATATCCGGTGGAGATGCATCAACTGCATGAGCACCAATCTCCTCCTCAAGTTGCTGAAGAGATTGTACATCAATCTCAGGTTCGTCAGCTTTACTCATAGGATCCGGGATTTCCTCAGCTGAGTCGGCAAACTCATGCAGCCAGCCAGGTGTCTCTTCAGGCACCGTTGCAGCTTTCTCTGTAAGCTCTGGATCTGCTTCCGCTAGAAACTCTTCGTCGACAGTTCTCTCAACTACCGAATCGGCGATGCCCGTCAGCCAGTCTGGGACATCATCCTGTGGTTGTACTGCTTGATCCGATGGCTCCTCAGCTGGTTTCTCCACTTCAGAGACCCCATCAGGAGGTCCAGTTTCGGGATCTTCTACTGGGCTCATGGCTGCATCGGCCGATTCGGGTTCAGCTATGCCTTGCAGCCAATCTGGTGCATCATCGCCGGCGGGTACGGGGGCAGGCTCCTCTTTCAGTTCACTGATCCCTTCAAGCCACTCAGGCGCAGCTTCTTCGTCTGGCTTTTCCGGCGTTTCATCACCAGCAGCCGGCTCAGGCTCAAGGTCTTGTTGTGATGCTGCTTCTGCGAGACCGGCAAGCCAGGATGGACTTTCGGGTTCTGGTTCAGGGGCTTCGGTATCGAGCTCAGGGACTTCATCCCCTTCTACGATCTCGTCCAGCCAGGAGGGGACTTCTGCTTCAGAAAGGGCGTCTGTAATGGTCTCTTCTACTGCTTCTGTTGGGAGTTCTGCTTTTTCAGGTTCCGCATCCTTACTTGGCCGGTCGTCGAGCCAGGTGATGATGGTGGATGTTGCGCCTGGCGCTTGTGGATCAATCCACGTGGGTACCTCAGGAGAATCATCCTCCGCAAAAAGATCTTTCTCGGCGCTTTCCTCAACGCGTGACGGATCTGCGCTCAAGACGGGTTCAACTTCTTCTAGTGGCTCATCCGTCGCTGGAGGCATCGGGTCAGGTGTAATCTGCTCAGCGTCAGAAGCGATATCCGAGAGCCAGTCGGGCATAAATTCTGCTTTACCCACTGGGGCCGCTGCTGGTTCGTCGGCTTCAGAGGAAGCATCGGGAATCTCAGGGGCGATTTCTTGGACCCAACCAGGGATGTCAGCGGGGGCGAGTTCGCCGGTTTCCTCTTTCGTATCCTCAGCGTCGATAGATTCGAGTTCAGCATCCGAGAAGGAAATAGGAGCTTCTTCAACATCGCCGCTGGATGGAACCCATCCTGCTTCCTCCATCCACTCAGGTATTTCGTCTTCCGCAGCGGTATGGAGGGCGTCTGCTGATACTGCAGGAGGAGTGCTCCCGGGGGTTGTAGCTTGATCGATCTCTGCCATCCAGGGAGGAGCATCATCGGCTTCAAGCGGCGTAGGCGCCGCTTCACTTAGATCTACACCAAGGGATTCAACCCATTCTGGTGGGCCAGACTCGGCAGTTGGAAGTGGTTGGCCAGGAACCCAACCCGACCGTTCGATGCGAACGGCCTTGGCGTCTATAGTCTTTGGGTCGGCGATTGTGCTTTCGAGGAATGCGAAGTATGGGTCCAGCGCCGCCAAATGCCGATGATATCTTGCGGCATCCGCGTTATTATCTTCCTCGTGGAGTATTGCAGCCATGTAGCGATTAGCAGCAAGGCAGTATGGGAGCTTCTCCAGGATTTGGCTGAAGACATCCTTTGCCTCCGCGTGTTGATCCGCTCGCCAGTACATCTTCCCCAGTAGGACTTCGAGATCAGGGCGGTCGGGGTCTTCACCGAGTGCGGAGCGGAGTTCAGCAATTGCCTGCAGGTAAAGCTCTCCTTGCGCGTATTGACGGGCGAGTGCCCCCCGAGTAAGGCGAATCTTGTGTGGTTCGAGGCCATCTCGACGACCAATTAGGCGAGAGAGTTCTTGTCGAATTGCAGGATTCGCGGGGTTGGTTTCGAAGGCGCGCTCCATATGCCAGATCGCCGAGTCGAGATTCCCCTCATCTTCCCGCACAATAGCCATGCCGATGTGAGAGACAAAATCATCGGGGATTGCAGAGAGAACGCGTTGAAAAATATCTGCGGCATCTCCGAATCGCTTCGCTTCGAGGTAGGCTTTCCCTAGCAAGCGGTAGGAACCGAGATGTTTCGGGTAAGTCTGAAGAATGTGGCGGCAGTGTGCTATCGCCTCATCCAACTGATTTCGTTCTATAAGGTCATCAATTTCTTTTATATATGCGCGTAAATCCATTTCTGCCATTGCAGAACCTCACCAAAAGTATGCCTTATCTATTCTTATTGCGCAAGAAGGAACACAAAATCCAACTCGCATATCACAGACCCATCCAAATCATTCTAACTTTGTAACAAGAAACGTGCCAGAAGGAAAGGGTTCCTAAAAATGTTAAAGCTCGTGGATTTCACGTATCTCTTTGACAAGTGTTTTTACTGATGGTTCATCGAAAGGCGCAGGACCAAGCCGGTCTTCGTTTAGGGATTTGTGCGCCAGCGCATGAAGGCACGCCTGGATGTTATCCGCGAGCGTCTCGGGTGCATATCCGCCTTCAAGCACGAAGAGCATTCGGTTTTCACAGAATCGGCCAGCCAATTCAAGCAGGCGGCTGCTTAGTCGATGATAGCCCGAGGTTGTTAATTGAAGGCCGGCAAGTGGATCATCCCAATGGGCGTCGAATCCTGCTGAGACCATGATGATATTCGGTAAAAAGCGCTCAACAGCAGCGGGGAGGATCTCCTCCCAGACTCGCTCAAACGCCTGGTCTCCAGCACGAGCGGGGAAGGGGACATTGATGATCGATCCTTCCCCATCTCCGTGACCGATTTCCTTTTGGTGTCCGGTGCCTGGGTAAATTCCCCATTGATGTGTGGAGAAATATAAGACGCTCGGATCGGTCTCGAAAATCTCCTGAGTGCCATTGCCATGGTGTACGTCGAAATCGACAATCATCACTCGATCGATTCCTCGGAGTTGTGCGTGCCTTGCAGCGATGGCGATGTTGTTAAAGATGCAGAATCCCATTGCCTGGGACTGCGTCGCGTGGTGACCGGGTGGTCGGACGAGCGCAAAGCCGGTATTCACAGCTCCGTCAAGTATCTGGTCTAGAACTGAGAGCGTCCCTCCAGCGGCATTAAGTGCAGCTCCGAATGATGAGGGGGTAGCATAGGTGTCTCCGTAGTCAAGGTAGGTCGGTGCACGTCCAACAGCTTCCTCTACCGACTCAATGTAATGCTCCGTGTGGACGCTTTCAAGCTTGTCAGAGGTAAGAGGTTTTGGATCGATGATGACCAACGAGTCAGCGATGGGACTACTCTGAAGCTGGTCGAAGAACCTAAAACGGCCGGGACTTTCTGGGTGCCCAGGAGAGGCATGGTCTGGAGAGGGGACAAGAGTTACTGCTATTTTTTGTTGGGTCATATCAGGCAATCATACGCTGGAGTTGATGATCGGGCAATGCATGGAAAGACGAGATGGTGATGTGTAACCTGCGTTGGCTGGACTGGCCGTATCGGTGTTCCAGAATACACGTCATAATAAAACCGTGCGACTGCGTCCCTGGACTCAATCGAGGTATCCTTCCTTAGACAATTTCATCTCAAGGAAGGTGGCTTCCTCGTAATTATCTTGATCACGTAGATAATCAATGACTGTGAATACTGTCATCAGCTCTTTTTCACTTAGGTTTAATCGGTAAAGTTGAGGCACCAGGTCTGGTTCAGGGAAAAATCTTCCATAAGTGCGTCCGTAGAAAGACCAGGAGCTGGAATGCTCAAAGATCTGGTGGAAGCCTTGGAGGACGAAGTTTGCAGCAGCTTGTGACTCTCCTTGCTCGAGTGCAATCTCCGCAGCTGTGAAGAAGACCCTGGCCGAATTGCCCCCGATGAAATGCGCTGTGTCAATTAGTTTTTCCGCTTCCGCAAGTTCACCCATAAGAAGCGCTGTTTGTGCAAGACCTCGATAGGCTTCCACATTTAGGGGATTCTGATCTAATGCGACAGTAAATGCTGTATGAGCCTGGAGGAGATTGCCTTCCTGAAGAAATTTCCATCCTCCTTTGGGTGTCGTTTCTGTTGCCTGTAAATTCTGTTTCTCGATGAAACTCGAAATTGCTTGTCCACGGACGGTGTTCAGTTCGAAGAATTTGCTATTCGCTAGATGCGGTCCAGTTTCCAGCGCTTTGAGATATGCAGATTGTGCTTCCTCGGGACGCTGCAAAGTCTCCAGCCACATTCCCGCATTCTGATGAAATATACTTTGCCGAGGGGCAGAATCACGCGCTAAGTTCAATTCCTGAATCGCATCTTCTTGTTCTCCAACTGCCCAGAGCAAGGCGGCATAGTTAGCCTGGTGGGGAGGCCAAAAAGGATCTATCGAAAGACCATGCTCATAAGCTCTGATGGCTTCCTGAAGGTGGTGGATATCGTGTGCTTGATCGTCAAGGTAGGCCAAAGCAAGACCACATTGAAAAGAGTAAAGGGAGAAATTGGGATTCTTTTCAGCAGCTTGACATAGATTTTCAGATGCAAGCTGGTAATCTTCTGCCCGTGCGGCAGATATTCCACGCCAGTACGTAAATGCACCTCGAGATGCCAGAGACCATCCTCCAATTGCCAGAAGGAATAGGGGGAGGAATATTATGATTCCCTGGCGGGGAGTAACGGCGATATTATCCCGGTCTTTCGACTGATGAAGTGTAAGAGCAAGGAGGACAAGTACAGCGGCTGTATAGGCCGGACTCTCAAAGAGATAGTCAAACAGATGGTGGGTTGTGACTGCTACTCCAGCTCCAATGTAGGCAGATAGTCGAATTCTTTCTTTCGCATCCGCCTTGCGATAGATAGATGTGATTGTAATTACGAGCATTACGCCAGCAGCTAGGATCAATCCAAGGCCCACGAGACCGCTCTGAGCTGTGATCTGTAGCAGGAAGTTGTGGGCGTGACTCGTAGAAAATCCAGGTGGGAGCTGATTCGTTTGGGCGAAAAGTGTAGAGAAAGAACCAGGGCCATGCCCGAATATTGGTGACTGTGAAATGATTTCCAATGCGGCTGACCAAATTCCAGTACGAGCTGAAGTGATAGGGGCATGGCCAGGGGAGAACTGAACTTGTAGGATGAAGATTACGCCAAGAGAAATTATTATTAAAGCACTGAAGGTGAAAATGACAAGGTCTTTTAATGTTCTACGCTTGGTCAATGCCTGGCGGCCATGCAGGAGAAACGCTTGAATCCGCGGCCAACGGATAAGGAGGATAGTAACCCCAAGACCAGCTATGGCGCTGATCCAACCACCTCGTGAGGATGCGAAGTATTGGACCAGAATAAAAAGGCCCATGACGGATCCCCAGAGCAGCCGTCGTCCAGTATTCCGACTTTGGATCAAGCGCACGATGACAATCGGAAGCACAAGGTTAATGTATCCCGAGAATACATTCGCATGTCCGATAAAAAGGCCATATAAACGATAACCTACGGGTGGAAAAGAGAAGATCTTACCTGCGATGCTCGCCCATCGTAAGTACCATACTCCTGCAAGGGCGATCTCAAGGAAGGAAAATACTACTGCAAGGTTTAGCAGAGCGTTTTCCCAAGTATTATTTGACCAACCAGCCTCGAGTGAGTCACTTACGATAAAAAATGCGAGAAAAAGTAGGATGCTGATTGACCATTTCTCAAGCCCGGGAAGAGGTTGGGGAGAACGTAGTGTGAGAAGGCCGCTGTAAAGGAGATAAGAACCAATAACCACAAACGCTTTTGGGATGCGGAGAGGGCGGCTGCGGCCACGGAATATAAGATATGCGAATCCCATACCAATTGAGAAAACGAGTCCAAAAATCTTGAGATAAGGATTTAAACTATCATAGCCAAGGCTGATGACAAGCAGGAATAGAACTGAGAAGGCATAAGTGTAGAGAGGACGGCGATTATTATGCATTGGGCGTTGGTTCTTCTCCATACTAGGGCGGTACTAATGATAATGCCGAACTCGTTCAAGAAATCCGCAGATTGAGAACATTCATCATCTAGAGTATTTTCAAACCTTCGATACGATTTAACATATCACGTCTTGTTTAGACATGATCAATGAAGAGCACTGGAAGGTTGCCTGATATTGTACAACAGGGGTGTTTTGCAAGAAAGAAAAAGCCCGGCATCATGCCGGGCTTTTTGGAAAGCGGTTCAGTGGCGGTTTTATTTACGACTCTGCAAGAGCCTTTTCGATTTCATGTTCCGTCATCGGGGTGGAGCTTTTGCGGATGGCCCAGATCGTCATCACGAGTAAGATGCCGGCGATGATCCATGAGCCAATTGTCCCCTGGTATTGCACGATTACAGGTGCCGCCAGGAGGCTGATGAGATTGACGACCTTGATCATCGGATTCAGCGCGGGTCCAGCTGTGTCCTTTAGTGGATCACCAATCGTATCACCTTCAACGCCGGCCCTATGAGCGGGTGAGCCTTTCCCGCCGAGATGACCATCCTCGACGTACTTCTTGGCGTTATCTAGCGCGCCGCCGGATATGGCCATAAATACAGCCAGAAGCTGCCCGGATAGGATAACACCAGCCAGGAAGGCGCCGAGCGCCTCAACATTGAAGATGATACCTACAAGCAGAGGAGTTGCAACGGAGAGTACGGTAAGGCTGAGAAGCTCTTTCTGAGAGGCGGCTGTGGTAATACTGACCACCTTTGCGTAATCAGGTGTAACCTTTCCTTCAAGAACACCGGGGATGCGGAACTGCCTTCTAACTTCCTCGACAACCAGGTTTGCCCCACGGGCCACAGCTTTGATGCTGTATGAGGAGAAGAGGAAGGGCAGAGCGCCGCCAATTAAGAAACCGATCACGGTGTCAAGCCTCGATATTCGGATTGAATCAATGACCTCTACACCGAGACGAGCTTGCATGATGCTGATATCGGTTACGTAGGAGAAGAACAAGCTGGTTGCAGCGATGACGGCTGAGGCAATGGCGATTTGTTTTGTGATTGCCTTAGTGGTGTTGCCGACTGCGTCGAGCTCAGCCATAATTTTCCAGGCTTTCTCGCCAACGCCAGCCATTTCCCCGATGCCGTTCGCATTGTCGGCAATCGGCCCAAACGAATCCATCGCAACGTTGTTGCCGGTGTGCGAGAGCATGCCGATCCCGACCATGGCAACGCCGTACAAGGCATAAATCGGCGCTTCTCCCAGGTAGAGTAAGTAGCTTGATGCCAGCGCTACGCAGATGACTAACACACTCCATACGCTCGCTTCTAGACCAACTGCGAGACCAGACAGAACAGTCGTTGCGGTGCCGGTTTTCATCGACTCGACGATTTCTTTCACTGGCTTCTTATGGTAGGAAGTGAAGTAAGATGAAAGCGGGTTGAAAACTACCGCCAGACCGACGCCGATGGAGCTAAGCAATGCCAGCTTCCACTCGCCCGCATAGACCAGAGCGAAGACGAAAGTCCACACCACTGTGTTGATGCTGGAAACTTCGTAGGAGCGGAACATGGCTTCCTCGGCATCCTTCGCCCGAAGAAACTTGACCGGGAATTTTTCCCAGATGGGGACTGTGAGAGTCCCTATGATCGAGGAGATCACGCCGATCGCGCGCACGATAAGGGGGAAGACGATCCAGAAGGTATCCCCTGTTATGTGGAGCAATACGAGTCCGAGGATTAAGGTGGAGACGATTGTGACTTCGTAGGATTCGAAGATGTCAGCCGCCATTCCGGCGCAGTCACCCACATTGTCGCCGACGAGATCTGCTATTACGCCGGCATTGCGGGGGTCATCCTCAGGGAGACCCTCTTCGACCTTGCCCACGAGATCTGCGCCGACGTCAGCGGCTTTCGTATAGATCCCGCCGCCGATGCGCATGAAGAGCGCCACAAGTGTCCCACCGAAACCAAAGCCGAGAAGCGCGTCGGGCGCTGCGCGTCCGAAAATCATGAAAATAGCTGTTCCGCCGAGCAAGCCTAAGCCGTCGACGAGCATTCCTGTGAAGGTCCCGGCTCGGTATGCAACTGTCAAAGCTCCATTGTAGTCTTCGCGTACCGCTTCTGCGGCGACGCGGATATTGCCTTCAATGGCCACACGCATGCCTAGCTGACCGACAATCGTGGAAAATGCTGCACCGAGGATAAAAGCGAGTGTACGTCCGACGGCGATGATGATCACTGCATTATCACCGAACCGTTCAACAGCCTCTCGTGAGGGTGGGATAACGTAAACGCTCAGGAAGATGATAACTGTCAGCGCGACGACGACCAATGAGATTGTTCGGAGCTGCTTGCGCAGATAGCCTTCCGCTCCTGCTTTAATGGCGAGCCACACATCCTGCATTTTTTGCGTGCCTTTGTCTTTGGCTATTGTTTTTTTCCAGAGCCAGAAAGCATAGACCAGGCTTATGAAAGCAACGATCATTACGCCCCATAACATTGTCTGCTCGATCGAGTTAAGCTCGTTCATTTGGTCTCCTTTTTAAAAATCGGTCATAATACTGTGGGTCTACACTTTGGGTAAATTTCTATGAGCGTCTGAATATAAATACGAGCCGGTTTGGCTCGCCCAAGATCCCTGTCGCTCATCTCTCATACAACGTGACAGCCAATTTCAATGAGCATCGTTAAAGTATCAGTGGAGTTTACAATCATTGGTTTGGAAGACGAGAGATTGTAATGTGCGCCCTGGGTGATGTCAAGACGAGTTGTCAACAAATTACCCCGGTTGTCATTTTCGCTTCTGCAAACTTCGAGTTATCAGGCAGAGAAGGGTGAGACTATAAGTCAATTGCATATTGACTTCGGTGTTCCGTTTATGTATAGTGTTTTGGAGGTTCGGCACATTTTTTGGTCTCCAAAAGCACATGTTGCCTTCCATTTCGCGGCAGCGGTGCTTTTTCTACGTCTGATCTTGCACCTGAACCTGCTGAAAAACCAAGATTTC
>DAOWMX010000235.1 GCA_030642885.1 Anaerolineales bacterium
GACATCAAGTCCTCGCCCGGGCTGCCATCCATGCGCGGCAGCGACTGCAGCAAGGCATGCGTGTATGGATGCCGCGGGTCCTCATACAGAGGGCGAATATCCGCCTCCTCCACGACGTACCCCGCATACATCACCATCACCCGGTCTGCCAACCCGGCAATCACCCCCAGATCGTGCGTGATCCAGATCAGTGACATTCCTAATTTGTCTCTCAGCCGCTTGACCAAGTCCACGATCTGCGCCTGGATCGTCACATCCAGCGCTGTCGTCGGCTCGTCGGCGATCAGCATCGGCGGGTTGCACCCCAGCGCCATCGCTATCATCGCCCGCTGCCGCATCCCCCCACTGAATTGATGCGGGTAATCATCCAATCGATCGGCCGCCTCGGAGATCCCGACCAGGTGCAGCAGCTCAGCCGCCCGCTCCCGCGCCTCCCCCTCGCTCATCCCCAGGTGCACACGCATGGGTTCCATAATCTGGAATCCGATCGTAAGCACCGGGTTCAGCGATGTCATCGGATCCTGGAAGATCATCGCGATCTGGCTCCCCCTCACCTCGCGCATCTCATCTTCTTTGAGTTCCACAAGATTGCGATCGTAGAACATAACACTGTCGGTTATAACTTCACCGGGAGGCTGCGGGATCAACCGCATCACCGAGAGCACAGATACGCTCTTCCCGCACCCGCTCTCCCCAACGATGCCCAGCGTCTCCCCCTCACCTACATAAAAAGAGACCCCGTTCACCGCATGCACTGTCCCTTCATTCGTGTGAAACCGGGTCTTTAGATTGTTCACTTCCAGAACTTTAGGCGCCAAGGTCGCTCTCCTCTGTCGATTTTCGAGGGTTTAGTCTGAATTATTATAACGTACTCGCCTGGATTCTCATGTGATCTTTGGCTGCAAACCCGTGGAAAGATTTGCGAGAAATGTGACGAAATAGTCTGCTCTTTCATTGGCAGAGGAAATGTTGATTAATTCCTTTATGGGTAAGATAAGTTGGATACATGTCAAGGTCGGAAAAGTATAGCACAGGTTGGAGAGCTATATCAATAGGTTCAAGAATCAGGTTGCGGAAAGACCAACGGAGGATTGCCAGAACCACGTTCAGCCAGAGAATTGGGTCTTTCGTCTCCTGCGCGATTTGTACGAACAGCCGGGCTCGACCATTCACCGGCAATGGTAATTCAAATGCCCAGTGTTTTAATAAGCGGTCCGCATAATTATCGAATGCGTCTTGCTTATACACATCACGTCGTCTCATAAAAAACCGTCCGCAATACTTCCCTGTGGATACCGAGCTGTTTCTTTAATACCTTTCTAGCGTAATGTAAGCGCGATTTAACCGTTCCGACTGGGATCTCTAAGATCTCAGATATCTCTTTTATTGAAAGATCGTTGATGTAATATAGAACCACAACCATACGCTGCTGAACAGGTAGTGCGAGAATCGCCTGCCGAACCCAACGCCAACTTTCATCCCGCTCGGCTAAATTGTGCGGGGAGGCAGGACGACGCTCCGTGACAATGCGCTCCGCCATCTCATTGATATAACGCATCCAGCGACTTTTTCGTTTGATCCATGTGTACGAGAGATTGACCGTCATCCGATACAACCACGGTTGCAGCGGCCGAGAAGGATCGATGCGCTCCGCGAAACGGTGAAGACGCAGGAAGACCTCTTGAAGCAAGTCAGCGGCCATATCAGGATCACAGGTGATCGCAAGCGCTGTTCGATAGACGAGATGACGGTGGCGATCATATATTTCGCCCAGAGCGTCGAGTTCCCCGGCCTGTAGCTCGAGGATCAAATCCCGGTCGAGTTTATCTTCCACGAGGTTTTTACCCACCATCCTGTATAAATACTCTCAACAGTCACAGAAGGTTCAACTTGGTTCATTGGGGTTCGATGAAGTCCGAGCTCTCATGGACACCCTGCTCCCGTATCGAAGTGTTCCAATCCAAATAATACACTAAAAGAAAGCGAATCGACCTCGATTCCACAAATGTCATTGTTGGTTGCCACAAAACGCGACGCCTGGTAAAGCGGAATGCCTGGCAGGGCTTGGACGAAGATTTCCTGCGTGTCCAGCAGCGCCTGTGCATAACCCTCGACGTCTACCCGCCCCAGAAGAACGCTCTCGCAAGACCGGTTATAGGCCAGGTCATTAAACCCGGTCGCATTGACGCCAAACGGGTTCTTCTCTGTCGGAAGTTCCCGTTCAGCAAACATCTCGCACAAGGGTGTAATCCACTCCGGCCAGGACCATAGGACAGCGTCGAATCCCCGCCCGAATACTGGTCCATCAGGATATGGCGCCGTCAAGGACGAGAAATCTACAGCCTCCACCTGCACTTCCACGCCGCAAGCTACCAAGTCGGCTTGAAGGCTCGATGTGATCTGGTCATTCAGGTCGCCCTCAGCCGTCAACAAAGTGAATGAAAAATCCGTTCCGAAAGCTACTCCGGGAACACCGTAGGCGACCCTGGGAAGTGCCTCGTCCTCCGCTTCTCTCCAACCTACCTCGGAGAGCAGTGCCCTACCCGCGTCCGGGTCGTAGATAGGCAAACCCGGGCTATCCAGATGAATGGGATTGCCTGGCGCAAGATAACTGTCCGGTAAAGCCCCAAATCCCAGGAGCACTTCTGTGAGCAGCGCCTGGCGATCAATGCAATGTGCAAGCGCCTCCCGTGTGCGCGGCTCTTCGAAGAACGCTTCACCTTGACGACCAACGGGGTCAATATTGAAGTCCAGCCGTGTGATTTCGGATCCGGGAGCCCAGTCGATCTTAAATCTCCCTTCCTCGGCATACTGCTTTAATGTGGCCGCTGCCGAAACACCCAGGAGCGATTCGTCCACCAGGTCGCACTCACCGGTCAAAAGTTGCTGGATCGCCGCTGTGCTGTCACTCTGTAGAAAACGAAACAGCAAACGATCGAAGTTTGGCAGCCCCTCAGGGGCGCGGAAGTAGTTCGGATTCTTTACGAGCAGGAGCTGCTCTCCAGGTTGCCACTCCTCGATTTGATAAGGGCCCCACCCGATTGGTTTTCGCGTGGCGAGTTCGGCGTTCTGGAGATCCTCTGGTGCGATGTCCCCCAGCAAATGCTGCGGAAGGGGTTTCCAGAAAAGCGTCGCATACTCGGGATCGAAATATCCGGGGACACCTGTCCAACGAATTGTCGTATCATCAACGACTTCATACGCCGCGGTCCGGTCAACGAGATATTTCGTCGTTGGGATGGTTAGATCGCGATCGAGATCGAAGGAGAAGAGCGAGTCGGAGGCTGCGAGGGGTGCTCCATCGGACCAGGTCAAATCAGGCAGAAGCTGAAATTCTACGACCAGCCGTTCCATCTGCACTTCGCCGCCCGGATAACTCTCGATGCATTCGGTCCCTGTGCACCCAACCGGCAAATAGGGACTGCCGAGGCGAAGGTTCGCGGGCAGTAAGGTTTCAGGGTTGAGGTAAACCTCATACTCCGCGACCGTGACTTCTTCCAGCCGTGCCCCTCCAGCTTCAAAGCTGGGAAGTTCACCTAGAAGCACAGGAAACGCCTGGTAATCCACGATATCAATAGGCCCATCGTAGAGCGCCTCAAGCACAGCCCGCGCCTCTCCGCCGGTCTCTCCAAAAAGATAGGCATCGCTGTAAATAAATAAGGATTCGGGTTCACGATTAAGGCAAACAATAAGCGTCTTCGGCGGCGGTGGTAAAGGAGTTGGATCAATTGCCGTAGACGTTTCAACCGCGGTTGACGCTGGCGGCAAAGGGATGTCGACAGATGCAGGGGCACGACAACCTGCAATCATACCTGCCATGGTGAACACAAAACCCCAGAGAAGGAACCGTCGCTCCCAGAAACTCGCTTTTTCCAAGCTCTCCCCCATTGTTCTCATTTCGAGTCCTCCTCTTCTGCTTGCATTAATTCGTCCAGAATTCCTCTCTCTTCATCCGTTAACCGGGTTTGGTCAAGAAGCTCTGGACGTCTTAGCAAGGTTCGGCGCAGAGATTGCTCA
>DAOWMX010000147.1 GCA_030642885.1 Anaerolineales bacterium
ATCGGCGCTCGGCGTAATCAGCCCCAGCAAACTGCACGCATACATGGCGATGAGTCTCCCCACGCTCTATATCGGTCCGGTAGGGAGCAATGTAGATGAAGCGATCGAGCGCTTTGATGCCGGCGCATCGTTGCGGCATGGAGACGTTGAAGGCGTTGTCCGCTTTATCAACGAGCTGCGCACTCGGCCTGAACGGCTTCAAGTTATGCGCGGCAACGCTCGCCAAGCCTTCGACGATGCCTTCTGCGATACCCAGACCCTCCCGCAGTTCGACCAGATACTGGATCAATTGCTTTCTGAATAATCTGTCCCCGGATATTCCAGCCTTTTTTGATTTATTGTCTCTCTTCGCTTCCGTGCCTCTGCTATAATTTGCTTACGATGTCTTTGACCGTTGACGAAGTTCGCCATATCGCAAACCTGGCCAGGCTGCAGCTTACGCCTGAGGAGGAGCGCCGCTATGCGCAACAACTCTCCTCCATCCTCGAATCCGCCGCTCGCCTACTTGAAGTCGATACCGCACAAATTCCACCCACGGCAACTGTTCTTCCCCTGCGAGCGCCATTACGCCCAGACACCCCACGCCCCTGCCCCACGCGTGAGAAGATGCTCTCCAACGCGCCCGAGGCGGAAGCAGGGATGTTCCGCGTGCCTCCTGTGCTCGAATAGATGCTTCTCGGCCGTTTCGCTTCCTTGTTCTCAATGACCCCGATCCTATGCCTAGTCTGACGGATATCTCCCTTCTGGAAGCTGCTTCCGCTCTGCGCAAAGGAGATTTCAGCTCCGTGGAACTGACAGAAGCCTGTCTGGAGCGCATCGAAGCTCTCGAGCCGCAGATCCATGCATTCCTGGCCCAAACCCCGGATCTGGCCATATCTCAAGCAAAAGCCGCAGACCAACGACTGCAAGAGTGGCGCAAAAACACAGAAGAGCCGCTGCCCCTCACCCTCGGTATCCCGGTCGCCATCAAAGACGTACTGTGCCTCGAGGGAATTCCGACCACGTGTGGATCGCTCATCCTTGAAGATTTCCGCCCTCCTTACTCGGCTACGAGCGTCGCAAGATTGATCGACAATGGGGTGGTGATTCTGGGCAAGACCAATACCGACGAGTTCGCTATGGGATCTTCGACGGAGAACTCGGCGTATGGAACGACCCACAACCCCTGGGATCTCGATCGAGTCCCCGGCGGATCCTCTGGAGGATCTGCGGCAGCGGTTGCGGCGCATATGTGTTTCGCCGCCTTGGGGACGGATACGGGGGGGTCTGTGCGCCAGCCTGCTTCCTTCTGCGGGATCACGGGGCTAAAAACATCTTACGGGCGCGTCTCCCGTTACGGATTGATCGCCTACGGTTCGTCGCTCGACACCGTCGGAGCCTTGACACGCTCCGCGGCCGACCTTCTTCCACTATTCACTGCAATGGCGGGCCATGATCCCTTAGACTCAACATGCATGCCGGACCCCGTTCCGGAAATTAACCTGGACGATGGAAGCCTGGCTGGTATCCGTATCGGTGTGCCGAAAGAGTACTTTATTGAAGGCATACAGGACGAAGTTGAGACTGCTGTCCGCTCCGCTGTAAAAATATTTGAGGCGCTCGGCGCTGAAATCCAAGAAGTCAGCCTGCCGCACACAGACCTCGCCCTGCCGGTGTATTACCTGATCGCTCCCGCAGAAGCCTCTGCCAACCTGGCCCGTTACGACGCGGTACGCTTTGGTCCTCGCCTCAAATCAGAAAAATTATGGGACCAATATTTAAAAACCCGCGGTGAACTCTTCGGCCCTGAAGTCAAACGCCGCATCATGCTCGGAACCTATGCTCTTTCTGCCGGGTATTACGATGCCTATTACGGTCAAGCGCAAAAGGTGCGGACCTTGATTAAGGACGATTTCGAAACTGTTTTTAAGGACGTTGACTTAATCGCCTGCCCGGTGGCTCCGACAACGGCATTCCGCATTGGTGAACATGGCGACGACCCGCTGGCGATGTACTTAGAAGACATCTTCACGCTGCCCGCTAATCTCGCGGGTGTCCCGGGGATGGCCTTTCCGGTAGGATTCGATCGAAATGACCTGCCGATTGGGATGCAGTTGAATGCCCCCCACATGGGTGAGAAGGCCCTCTTCCAAGCTGTTCATGCCTACCAGACACAAACGGACTGGCACCGGCGCAAACCAGATCTTTAGCATTAAAAGGGAAGGAAACCAACATGAAAATCGTTATCCCTATGGCTGGCTTCGGCACTCGCATGCGACCCCACACCTGGTCCAAGCCGAAACCTCTAATCAGTGTAGCCGGCAAACCCATCGTCGGTCACGTTCTCGATATGTTCTCAACCCTGCCCGACATCGATGAAATTGTCTTCATCGTTGGTTATCTGGGTGAGCAGATCGAGGAATATGTCAGCGAGGTCTACCCTGAACTATCCGCTCGCTACGTTATCCAGGAGGAGATGCTCGGGCAGTCTCACGCAATCTGGCTCGCTCGTGAGGGGCTCGCTGGTCCAATGTGTATGGTCTTCGTGGATACGCTACTCGAGATCGATCTTTCGCCCCTGCCGAACGAGAAGGCGGGTGCTGTAACCTGGGTCAAAGAAGTGGAAGACCCCCGTCGTTTCGGCGTGACCGAAGTCGGTGAGGATGGCTGGGTGCGCCGCCTGGTCGAGAAACCAGATGATATGAGCAATAACCTCGCTCTAGCCGGTTTTTACTACTTTGAGAAGGCGGAGAACCTCATCTCGGCGATCGAAAAACAGATGGAACAAGGCGACCAGCTTGGAGGGGAGTTCTACCTCGCCGACGCCATCAATATTATGCTTGAAG
Source organism: Anaerolineales bacterium (assembly GCA_030642885.1). Taxonomy (GTDB): domain Bacteria; phylum Chloroflexota; class Anaerolineae; order Anaerolineales; family E44-bin32; genus E44-bin32. The sequence continues at coordinate 2,826 of DAOWMX010000147.1, forward strand.
AGGGCCTCAAGATGCGCGTCGAGATCGTGCAGGTATGGAAAGACTGCGGAAAACCCGACGCTTTACTCGAAACAAACCGCTATCTACTCGACAACGGGCGAGATAACACCGCAGAGGCGCAACTACGAGATGGAACGCTCTTCATCCCACCGGTGTTCATCCATCCCAGCGCCGAAATATCCCAGGCGGTAATTGGGCCACATGTCTCGGTGGGATCCGGGTGTGTCATCCATCACTCCGTCATCCAGGACTCGATTATTGAGAACGAGACAACCATTGAAAACACCCTGCTATCGGAGTCTATCGTCGGGCGAGACGCCCGGATCACCGGTAGGATCAAGATGCTGAATATCGGGGACACTTCTCGAGTAGAAGAGTAATTGACTGCTCGGGCGTTTATGTGCTGGGATCGCCGTCGAAGAAGAGTCCCCGATATGTGCACTTAGCGGCTTGTTAAAATTCAGAAATATGAGAGCTTACAGGATTGGGAAGATCATCGTCCATCGCTGGGCTGAGTGCCACTGGTAACCCTCTCCGAATTGACCGACGATACTCGCAACACAGGACCGATTCTGATGGAACACAATCCCGTCGAATGCCTCTCGGGCCATACGTACGCTGAGCGCCCGATCGCTCTCTGGTGGGAGGGGGAACGATTAAACATCGTCGAGATCGCAGCTCAGTGGCGGATTCCCGGCGGACGTTGTTTCAGAGTGCAGGTTGAAAATGATCAGTTTTTCGAGCTGTGCTATAGCGAACAACAGGATAAGTGGCAGGTCTCGCTCTTATGAGAATTTAAATAACTTGAGACCCATTTTCCCGAAGTAGTGAGTTAGACAAGGCAACAAAACGAGCCTCTTGCTTTTAAACAAGAAGGAGTAAAACAGAATGCGTGATTTCGTCGCTCGCCGCATCGCCGGCGTTCCACCTTCAGGAATTCGCCGTTTCTTCGATATTGCCGCAACGATGGAAGGAGTGGTTTCACTGGGTATTGGCGAGCCTGACTTCGTCACCCCAGAACCCATTCTGCGCGCGGGGATTAAATCCCTGGAGCAAGGCGAGACCCATTACACATCCAACTCGGGTATCCCCGAGCTGCGTCAGGCGCTCGCAGAGCACTTGAAACACCTTTATGATGTCACCTATGATCCGGAGGACGAGATCCTCGTCACCGTTGGGGTATCGGAAGCGCTTTACCTGGCGCTTGCCGCAGTGCTCGATCCGGGCGATGAAGTCATCGTACCCACGCCATGTTTTGTTTCCTACCAGCCAGAGGTAATCTTCGCCGGCGGCACCCCGGTCGTCCTAAAAACACGAGTAGCGGATGACTTCCAGGTTTCGGCTTCTGATCTCAAGGCGCTCATAACACCCAAAACCAAGGCGCTTCTTTTCGGCTATCCCAACAATCCAACCGGCGCAGTAATGAGCCGCGAGCGCCTTCAGGCACTCGCCGAGGTCGCCAAGGAGCACGACCTGCTGGTCATCTCCGATGAGATCTACGATCGCCTCGTGTATGATCACGAACACGTCTGCATCTCTTCTTTGGATGGTATGCACGAGCGGACGATCACGCTCGGCGGCTTCTCAAAAGATTACGCCATGACTGGCTGGCGGATAGGTTACGCCGCCGCTCCATCGCCCATCCTCGGTGCAATGCGCAAGATACACCAATACACCATCATGTCTGCTCCGACAGTGTCTCAAGTCGCGGCGCTCGAAGCTCTGCGGATTGGCAACGAGCACGTCGAGACGATGGTTGCAGAGTACAACCGCCGGCGCCGACTTATCGTCGACGGCTTTAACGAGCTAGGCCTCAAGACCTTCGAGCCTCGCGGCGCTTTCTATGCTTTCCCTTCAGTTGAGGCCAGCGGGATGGACGATGAGACTTTCGCCGATAGATTACTCAATGAGGAGCGCGTCGCCGTCATCCCTGGCAATGCCTTCGGCGCCGAGGGGAATTTCGTCCGCTGTTCGTACGCGACTTCATATGAGAAAATTGAGGAGGCGCTGGAGCGAATGCGCCGCTTCATGCAACGGCACGGCTGAGGTCCCTCGAAGGTGAAGTGAAGAGTTCTGTCTCCATTTCATAACCTCGCCTACCGCTGGTATCCTTATATCTAATGACAAACTCAGCTTTCGAACCCGTCATCGGCTTAGAGGTGCACGCTGAACTGCTCACGCAGTCGAAGATGTTTTGCGGCTGCGCCGTTGTTGATTCAACAATCGCTGAACCGAACACTTCCATCTGTGAGATATGCACCGGAATGCCCGGTACGCTTCCTGTGATCAACGAGCGTGCCATCGAGTTCGCCTTGCGCGTTGCCCTAGCTCTACATTGCACCATCTCCGAGACGAGCGTATTTGCACGCAAGAATTACTTTTACCCCGACCTCCCCAAGGGTTACCAGATCTCACAATTCGAAATCCCATTAGCACAGGATGGCTGGCTCGCCGTCGAGACCGAAGCCGGGGAGAAGCGCATCCGCATCCGCCGCGTCCACCTTGAAGAGGACACCGGGAAGCTCTTCCATCGCCAAGGACATTCGCTTGTCGATTTCAACCGCTCTGGTGTTCCGCTGCTGGAGATCGTCAGCGAACCTGATCTGAGTTCCATAGAAGAGGCAAAGATTTATACAACCTCTCTTCGGTCTATTCTCCGCTATTTGGAGGTGACCACTGGAGACATGGAGAAGGGCGTCATCCGCTTCGAGGCGAACGTCTCTGTCCGCCAGGCGGGTTCAACTGAGCTGGGCATTCGCACGGAAATCAAGAACCTAAACTCATTTCGAGCGATGACCCACGCTCTCGCTTATGAGGTCGAGCGCCAGAGTACTATTCTAAAAGAGGGCGGCGATATCTCTCAGGAAACCCTCGGCTGGGATGAGACCAGTTCAAGCACAGTCTCTCAGCGCAGCAAGGAAGAGGCGCACGACTACCGGTACTTCCCTGAGCCTGATTTGCCTCCGCTTCACGTCGAACCGGCGTGGGTTGCGCAGATTCAATCCGAATTACCAGAACTCCCGCTGGCCAAAAAGCGGAGGTTCGTTGCGGAGTATGGACTCACAGACTATGCAGCCGGTGTCCTTACTACCGAGCGGTCGATCGGCGA
>DAOWMX010000066.1 GCA_030642885.1 Anaerolineales bacterium
ATCCGACACTGGCATTGCTGGCTGCCTGGGTACTCTTGCATGCATGGGAGAATGTCCCGAAGCTCAAAGCCCAATGGCAAAAGGCAGCCCGAGTCGGTGTGCTGTTGGTTGGATTGGCCGCCGTCCTGGGGACGGCTTTGTGGGCCTTTGCCTTCCACTCGATCTACTCGGAGCCGCTCACCCGGGTATCTGCATCGCGTTGGATTTACACGAGTATTCCGGCTGTCGTAAACCTGGTTGGTGAGACAGATGGGGAGATGTTTTACGAAACAATTCCCGTACCCATCCCCTTTGATTTGGATTCCGGGGACACCTATACGACAGAAATCTCTACAGACGTATCCGCGGTTATTAGCGGCGTTCTGTTGCCCTACGTCTCGACGGGCGATGGTCAGGGCGGGGTCTTAGACCTTTCTGTGACGCTCGCAGATGAGCCTCATGCCGGGGATGTTTACGCGCGCGGGGAATACCAGGGCGTTGTGCGCGCGGGTGAAGAGATCCGGGTTGAGATCCAACTCGATCGGTCCTTTAGCATCGATCAGGACACTCGCCTGTTCATGATTCTCGAAAATTCCGGCGGAACACCCCTGCATATGCGCCCGACTGTCTTGGTGCATGAGACAACCTGGGATGATGGTTTGCCGTGGGGGGTTGATGGACGAGGGCTTGGCGGCCGATATGAGGTACTAAATCTTGAACTTTATTGGCACGATAACCAGGACGATGATGAAAACGGAATCCCCGATAAGTTAGAGAGAATCGTGGAATACTTGGAGCAGGGGGATTATCTTACGATCTCCTCCAACCGCCAGTATGGAACGATCCCCCGCGTTCCAATCCGCTACCCACTTACTTCTGTCTATTACCGCGAACTTTTCGGTTGCCCTGATGGAATGGATGTCCCCACATGTGGTGCGACGGCAGAGGTGGGATTGTACGACGGCCGCTTAGGGTATTCACTCGTTGAGGTTTTTGAAAGCCACCCCTCAATCGGGGCGCTGGAGATCAACGATCAGTTCGCGGAAGAGGCTTTTACTGTTTACGATCACCCGAAGGTGTTGATTTTTAAGCGGGATGCTGATTTCAGCGCCGAAAAAGTTTTGGACATCCTTTCCCAGGTCGATGTGAGCGGCGTTGTCCATGTGCTGCCGAAGGACGCCGGGAATACTACCGAGAAAGAACTATTGCTCTCTACGGATCGATGGCAGCGACAGCAGGACGAGGGCACCTGGTCGGAGATATTCAACACGGAGAGCATTGTTAACCGCTCGGGATTGTTGAGCGCCATCGTCTGGTGGGTAGCGTTGGGGGTTTTGGGTCTCCTGGTTTATCCCATAACACGAGTCGTCTTTCGAAGGTTTCATGATGGCGGCTACGCGCTCTCGCGGCTGATCGGACTGCTGTTGTTCTCTTGGGGCGCCTGGATCTTTGGGAGTCTTGGGATTACAGTCAGCCGCTTGACGCTCTTCATTGTGCTGCTGCTGCTCGCGGGTGTTTCCTTCGCTCTTGCCTGGCGTGACCGCGAGGAACTTTCCAGATTCTTCCGGACGCAATGGCGGGATATTCTCTGGGTGGAGATATTTGCGTTGAGCTTTTTCCTCCTGGATCTCGCGATTCGATTTGGGAACCCTGATTTGTGGCACCCGGCAAAAGGCGGGGAGAAGCCAATGGACTTCTCCTATCTGAACGCGGTAATTAAAAGTTCAACCTTCCCCCCTTATGATCCCTGGTTCGCCGGTGGGTATATCAACTACTATTACTACGGGTTCGTGCTTGTCGGCATGCCGGTGAAATTGCTGGGTATTATCCCGGCGACAGCCTACAATCTCATTATTCCAACGCTCTTCTCGATCCTGGCGCTGTGCGCGTACAGCGTTGGCTACCATCTGGTACGTCCCTTCTCTCAGAATGTGTCTCATCGCGCTAAAGCGAATCCCAAATTGGCGGGTCTCATCGCCGCGCTCCTGCTTGTGGTTTTTGGAAATCTGGGCACGGCCAGGATGTTCTATGATGGGTTTAAACACATTGGCACCCCGGCAGGGGTTGAAGAAGGTCGGTACTTCGTTGGAGCGGGTCAAGCGGCCAAGGGATTTGTAAATTACCTGACGTACAAGACTCCGCTTCCCTACCCGATGGACCAGTGGTATTGGAACCCGAGCCGGGTGATAACCCCCGGCGAGGGTGAACCAGGACCGATCACAGAATTCCCCTTCTTCACTTTTCTATACGCCGATCTACACGCTCATATGATCAGCCGGCCCCTCACCATCCTGAGTCTTGCCTGGGGTCTTTCGTGGATTCTTTCTGTCACCCAACGTCGCCGTCGAGGAAAAATCGATATCGCTTTGACCTTGTTCGTTGGTGGGTTAACGCTTGGCGCGCTGCGACTTGTTAATACCTGGGATTTCCCTGTGTATTGGGTGTTAGGAGTGCTAGCCGTCATTTTCGCTGTGTGGTGGCGTGATCGAGAATTTAAACTACCTCAGATAACCGAAGCAGCGCTTTATTCCATCCTGCTGATAGCATTTTCTCAATTCCTCTATCAGCCATTCCACCAGTGGTACGGGCAGGGATATATGTCCGCAGAGATCTGGAAGGGGTCGCTGACATCCCTGGTCGATTACCTGACGGTGCATGGAGTCTTTCTCTTCCTGTTTGCAGCCTGGATGGCATGGGAAACTCGCGAGTGGATGGCTCAAACTCCGATCTCTGAGCTGAACCGGCTGCGTCCGATTGCAGTGTGGATTGGGTCTGCGGCTTTTCTCATTGTGGTGGGAACCATCTGGCTGACGGGTGTTGGATATCAGATTGCACTGATCGTCATCCCTCTCGGCGTTTGGGCGCTGATACTGATGCTGCGCCCCGGTCTGTCGATAGGCAAGCAGATCGTGCTTTTCTTCGTGGGAACCGGGTTGGTCCTCACGTTTGTCGTAGAGGTCGTGGTGCTCAAAGGGGATATCGGGCGCATGAACACGGTCTTCAAATTCTACCTCCAGGTGTGGGAGCTCTTCAGCCTGGCGGCAGCCGCAGCTCTCGCATGGACGTATGCCTCTCTCCCCAGGTGGAATCGTGTTTGGCGGTGGATCTGGCTGGTGGCAACGGTTTTGCTTTTATTCTCTGCCGCGCTGTATCCTCTCACGGGATCCTTAACGAAAGTCCGGGACCGTATGACGATAACGGCGCCGAGGACGCTCGACGGCATGCTCTACATGGATTACGCATACCGCTTTGAGTTGGGCGAGAAACTCCCATTGGGAGAGGATTATCAAGCGATTCGTTGGCTGCAGGAAAATGTTGAGGGTTCCCCTGTTATCGTGGAGGCGAATATCCCCGAGTATCGTTGGGGTTCGCGCTATTCGATCTACACTGGACTCCCTGGCGTCCTGGGATGGCGCTGGCATCAAACCCAGCAGCGCATCTCTGCAGAAAACACTGAGACGGACGAACGGCTATTCCAGATAACAAAATTCTATCTCACGCGATCGATCGCGGAGGCCAACGACTTCCTCGATGAATATAATGTTAAATATGTCATCGTCGGTGGGCTCGAACAAGCTTACTATGCCGAGGTCTATCCGTGCTGGCCGGAGGCGAGTATCCCGGGCATCTCCTGTGATTTGCGAGGCTGGCCGCTGGGGATGCCGACATCGTTCCCGATCTCGCCTGATGAATGCGAATTGGAACATCCCGCGGATGAAAACTCGAGCCTGCGTTGTCCTACACACGCTTTGGACAAGTTCCCCGCCATGGAATCTGCAGGAAGGTTAAGGGCTGTTTTCCAGGTAGGGAACACTACGATCTATGAGGTTCTAAGGTGATTCAAGACGTTTTCATCTGGTGGTTGATAAGCACGCTTCTGGGCGCTCTGGCCCTACCAATTGCCTGGCGGCTCTTCGGACGCCTCGAGGACCGCGGTTATGGTTTCGCCAGGGCTCTCGGATTACTGCTGGCCGGATATCTTTTCTGGATGGGAGCCACGGTGCGGATATTCCAGCCCAGTCTTGGCGGAGCGGTGATGGCGGTTCTTGCGCTCTTGGGACTGAGCGTATGGATTGGACGCAGCACCTGGCGCGAGGTGCTCGATTGGCTTAAAGAACACCGGACCACAGTTTTTACCATGGAGATCCTTTTCCTGTTCGCGTTCTTAATTTGGACGTTTGTGCGGGCGAACAACCCGGAAATCACTGGAACTGAAAAACCAATGGAACTCGCATTCTTAAATGCGATTCTTCAGTCAGACAGCTTCCCGCCCAGCGATCCATGGCTCTCGGGCTATGCGATCTCCTATTATTACTTTGGCTACATACTTCTGGCCTTGCTCACCCGGCTCACAGGCGTTGCCCCTGGAGTCGCTTTCAACCTTGCGAACAGTCTCTGGTTTGCGCTGGTCGCCATGGGCACATACTCTCTTGCATACAATTTCCTCGCCCGACGGAAGCCCGGCCGTGTTAAACGGGTTTCGCCGCTTCTTGCGCCGCTCTTCGTCTTGATCAGCGGTAATTTAGGAGGCTTCCTCGAGGTCCTTCATTCAAAATATGTCTTCTGGACGACGACCGCAAACGGCTTTTTAACGTCGTCGTTTTGGTCCTGGATTGGACTTCAGGACCTGGAAAAGCCACCCCTTCTCGAAGCGAGTTGGATGCCGCAACGATACCTGTGGTGGTGGCGTTCATCACGCGTGATCAGGGATCTCGATCTCAATGGCATCCCACTCGGATTACAGTCGATCGACGAATTCCCATTTTTCACTTTCCTGCTTGCAGATAATCACCCACACCTTCTGGCGATGCCCTTTGTGCTCATCGTGATCGCCTTCGCTTTCCAGGTGTTCCTCCAGGGACAGCGGGCACCTCTTCGTCTGGGTGAGTTGGAATGGACTCCCAACCTGCGTAAAAATGTGTTGATTGCCCTGGGGTTGGCAGCGGTGATCGTCGTGGTCGTCCTGGGATTGAAGGCTGGAACGGCAGGCCTCGGGATATCCGCGGCTGCCATTTCAATCCTCAAAGGTGTCATAAGCGGCGGGCTCATTATTGGGGGTGTGCTTCTCGTCGGGGCGGTCGCAGTGGGTTTACTGCCATCTTCTCTAAGTAAGCTCGAGTTCTGGTTCGGCGCCTGGCTTTTCGGGGCGCTGGCATTCTTGAATACCTGGGATTTCCCGATTTATTTCAGCTTGTTCTTCTGTGTGATGGTCTGGAGGAGCCGAACGCTCCCGCTCACAACTTGGGTTAAATCGGTGCTCACGACGAGCCTGGCAATCATCGTGGCAGCCATTCTGCTTTATCTTCCATGGTATCCATCGTTCTCTTCACAAGCGGGCGGCATCCTGCCGCACTTGATGCATCCCACTCGTTTCATCCATTTCTTCATCATGTTCGCGGTCTTATTCATCCCTTTGAGCGTCTGGCTTATCATGCGCGTGACGCAGGGGAGAAAACGAGCGGAGGGGAAGTGGCTTTTCGGAATTAGCCTGGGGCTCCCGTTAACTCTTTTGATCCTCTCGTGGCTTTTAGCGGCATTGATTTACTCTGTGGGCGCAAACGTCATCGGGATGGGTGCGATCCTCAGCAGCATGGGGATGGAAAGTCTTCGAGATGCAGCTCGAGCGACAATCACTCTGCGGTTAACACAGTCGTGGACCGCGATCGGCTTGGGGGCGATGATCGCCGCCGCTGTTGTGCTGATCAGACGGGTGTGGAAGGACGCTGAGGACGAACCAAAATCAGGGCCTTTCATCCTCATGATGATCACCATTGGGGCGCTCTTAATCCTTGGACCCGAGTTTTTCTATCTCAAAGATCAATTCGGGCTGCGTATGAATACGATTTTCAAATTCTACTTTGCCGCCTGGATCTTATGGGCCCTCGCCGCAGCATACGTGATGGATGTGATCTGGTCTAAACGAAGCGCGAGAATGATCCCCGTTAAGATACTCACAATTCTCCCGCTGCTTGCCGGTCTCATCTATCCTGCTCTTTCTGTGTGGACAAAAACAAACGGTTTCAACCCGGTCCATGACCGAACGTTGAATGGAGCGTTGCACCCTGCCTACGCAAACGAAGCGGATCGTGAGGCGATCGAATGGATGAGTGATAATCTGGAGGTCGGGGTTGTTGCGGAAGCCGTCGGCGGCAGCTATTCGTACTTTGCGAGAGTATCTGTGCATACGGGATTCCCCACCATTATCGGCTGGCCTGGCCATGAAAGCCAGTGGCGCGGCGGATACCAATACCACGGAACGCGGGAAGAGGATGTCAGGACACTGTTTAAGTCACCGGATTGGGACCAAACTCTACGGATCCTGAAAGCCTATAATGTGAAGTATGTCTACGTTGGAGAACTTGAACGAATGACCTACCAACCGATCTTTGATGGGAAATTTGATGCATTCATGGAGCTGGTTTACCAAAATGACAGAGTTAGGATTTACGCCAGGAGAGCAGGTCACTCCTCGTGAATAACAATCGGAGTATCAAGCTGGGCACGTTCTTACTCGCAACCTTGATCGTGTTGGTTGCGTGGATGCGGCTTGCAGATTTGGGTAGAAATCCACTCACCGATTCAGAAGCTGTTCATGCGCTAACAGCAGCGGCGACGACCCCGGATGCTTCCCCCTTCTGGGATGCCGATGCCGTGGCGGCGCCGGTAAGTGCGAGCTACTATGTTCTCACCACCATGATCTTTCAGCTTTTTGGTGTATCCGATGCGGCAGCGCGTGTGGTCTCAGCTCTTGCCGGCATCGTGTTGGTTTTGAGCCCGTTAATCCTGCGCAAACGAATTGGCACAGCGCATTCGCTGATAGCCGTTCTGGTGCTGGCCATCGCCGCATCTGGATGGACAATCGCCAGAACCGCCGACGGCTCAGCTCTAGCCGCAGCTGGCCTGGTGTTATTCGTATTCCTCGCCTGGTCGGCGGAATCATCGGATGGTAGACGGGTTCGGCTCTTGCTCGCCGCGGGTGCTCTAGGCTTCGCGTTGGCGTCAGGACCCATAGTTCTGCAGGGGTTGTTCGGGCTGCTGGTTGCATTCGGCCTGTCACGCGTGCTCCTATCCCGGGACCCAAAACCATTTGAAGAGTTTAAACGCTTATTTGCGATTAAATCGGGCGTATGGGTGTCGCTAGTTGTAATGCTCCTCGTCGCCTCAGGCGCAGGTTTCTATTGGAATGGGCTGGCCGGATTGGGGGAATCCCTCACGGAATGGCTGCATGGTTGGACGGAACCGGGTACGCAGGCGGCAGTTGCCTATATCGTGATGCTCGTGAGTTATGAACCCTTGTTTGTAGTGATGGGCATCGTGGGTGCAGTTCTCGCCTGGCAGCGTAAAGAATCTCTCGGGCAAGCAGCCAGCCTATGGGCGTTAGGCAGCTTATTCAGCGGCCTGGTTTACCCTGCGCGGAGTGCAGCGGAAATAATCTTTGTTGTCCTTCCTTTAGCGCTTTTGGTGGCCTATGCCATCTCGGTTTTGATAGAACGGATTGCGAAGCGTGGCGTCGGGCTCGAATTAGTGGGTCTCACCGCTGTACTCCTGGTGCTAACAGCTTCTGCATGGATATCGCTTGTCGGCTACGCAAATGGTTTTATCTTGGAGTACACGCCAAGCGACCCGGGCCTAATCCTGCTTGTATTCAGCGCATTGATCATCATGGCCGTTAGCCTGCTACTATTCTTTGGCTTGGGTTGGTCTTGGGGCGTCGTGGCAGACACGCTGGGGATCACGGCTACACTCGTACTGGCAGCGATCACACTCTCTGCAGCCTGGCGCTTGAATTTCACACCCCTGGCAACGAGTGCCAGAGAACTCTGGCGTCCTGAAGTAACCACGATTGGCATACGGCTGCTCACGGATACGCTCGACAATGCCTCACTCGCCTACGCGGGTCGGACCGATGAGATCGAAGTAGAGGTGCAATCTGAGGTTAACCCCGCACTGGCGTGGGCGCTGCGTGGTTACAATCAGGCGGGGGGTGAATTCAACTCCCTGGTAGAGCCCTCCCCGGCGGTTCTCGCCTTGGAGTTAAATTCTGGGACCAACTTACTCACCGACTATATGGGTCAGGGGATGGCGTTGAAGGAACGGCGTGGTTGGGATGGCAGTCTGCCGCCGGATTTGCTGCGGTGGTTTGTGCTGCGCTCGGCGCCAACGGGGCTCGAGCGTTGGATCCTCTGGGTGCGGATGGACATCGCCACTCTCGGCGACGTAGGGCTCACAGATATCGAGTAATAAGGCTGCATCATCTGAGCCTTTGCCATCTAAGGATTATGTTCAATTGTTAGACGCCAAAGCGAGAAAGAATTAACCAATGAACCACGAAATAGAAGTCTCACCCGCCAAGAACAGCATTCAAAAAACTTTAGCAAGATCAAACCAAGGAGATAATAATGACTAACAAAAAACCGAATATTCTTATTATCTGGGGTGATGATGTAGGCATGTGGAATATCAGTGCCTATCACCGCGGCATGATGGGCGGATCAACACCGAACATCGATCGCATCGCGGATGAAGGCATGATTTTTATGGACCATTACGCCCAGGCATCCTGCACGGCCGGGCGAGCTGCATTCATCACAGGACAATACCCGATTCGGGTCGGATTAGCCACAGTCGGCCTTCCCGGATCGCCGCTAGGCTTGCAGAAGGAGGACCCGACGCTGGCCGAGTTGCTCAAACCCCTGGGTTACGCCACGGGGCAATTCGGGAAAAATCACCTAGGCGATCTCGACGAGCACTTACCAACCGCACATGGTTTCGATGAATTCTTTGGCATCCTGTATCACTTGAATGCGGGTGAATACGTCGAGCAGTATGATTTTCCCAACGATCCTGAAGTTATCGAAAAGTTCGGGTTCACCCAACGGGGCGTGATTCATTCCTGGGCAAATGACAACGGAACGCAGACGATCGAGGACACGGGGCCGTTTGGCCGGGAGCGCCAGAGAACGCTGGATGAGGAGTTTCTGGTTGAGTCCAAACGGTTCATTCGCGATGCCGTGGAAGCCGACAAACCATTTTTTGTTTGGCACAACACTACCCGCATGCATTACCGCACCAACCTCACATCCAAGTACGAAGGCAAGAGCGGCTACGGTGTCTACGCTGACGGAATGATGGAGTTGGATGATCATGTCGGTGAACTCCTCGATCTGCTCGAGGAACTCGGCGTCGATGACGACACGCTGGTGATGTTCTCGACTGACAACGGCGCGGCTTCAAACAGCTGGCCCGATGGTGGTAACCACCCATTTGCCTTTGAGAAGGGCGTGGGGGGGTATGAAGGCGGCTTCCGCGTGCCGATGGTTGTGAAGTGGCCTGGCAAGATCCCGGCCGGTAAAGCCACTGGTGA
>DAOWMX010000004.1 GCA_030642885.1 Anaerolineales bacterium
ATGCTGCCTTCAATTACCGAGAATGGACCGCGCTCTCGCGCCAACTCGACGCTCGTTGACATGCTGTGGAAACGGATGAACTCCATTACCTGACCGGAAAATTCCTGGGCTTCCTCCGAGCCGTAGCGAATTCCCGTGTGATACAGCAAATCACCAAGTCCCATAATGCCCAAACCGATACGCCGTGCTTGCAAAGCAGCCTCTCTAAGCTGCGGAACCGCTGGGACGTAGGCATTTGCGCTCACGACATCATCTAGGAAGCGGGTTGCTAACTGGACGCTTTCGCACAACTTCGACCAATCGACAGATCGATTTGGTCCGAAATGTTCTGCGAGGTTGATTGAACCCAGGCAGCAGTTTTCATAAGGGCCTAGCCATTGCTCGCCGCAAGGGTTCGTAGCTTCAAGATCGTACAGATGTGGAACCGGGTTGCTCCGATTTGCAGCATCCAGGAAAAGGACACCTGGTTCTCCGTTATGATGAGCCTGTTGAACGATTTTATTAAAGAGCTCGCGGGCGCGAACTCGTTCATAAACGATGAATTCAACCTTCGATTCGAGAAGTTGGCGATGTGTTCTGTTGAGCTCGTTATACTCCGGCGAAGATATATCCGGGAAGCGCAGCTCCCACCAATCGTCGTTCTTAACGGCCTCCATGAATGCATCGGTAACACCGATCGAGATATTGAAATTCGTGATCGCATTCTCGTCAGTTTTGCAGCTGATGAAGGACTCGATATCGGGGTGGTCGACCCTGAGGACGGCCATATTTGCCCCGCGCCGGGTGCCGCCCTGGGCAATAACATCGAAAGCGCGGTCGTATACCCTCAAAAAACCAACCGGACCCGTCGCCTCACCTCTCGAAGAGTTGACCAAGTCACCGTTTGGGCGCAATCTTGAGAATGAGAAACCGTTGCCTCCACCGGTCTGCTGAATTAAAGCAGCATCACGCAGAGTCTGGAATATGCCTTCTGAATCACGTCCCATGTCATCAGCAATTGGCAGGACGAAGCAAGCAGCAAGCTGGCCTAGAGGCGTGCCTGCTCCGGTGAAGGTCGGCGAGTTGGGAAAAAAACGCTTGCTGGCGATGAGTTCATAGAAATCACGGGCGACTGATTCAATTTCAACGTCCCATTCCTCTTCCACTAGCGCAACATTGTAGGCAACCCGCCAGAACATCTCCTCCATTGTCTCGCTCGGTTGACCATCTTCCCCGCGTCGAAGATAACGCTTAACTAAAACCGTCTTGGCGTTATCAGATAACTCAACAGCACGTAAGTCTTCTGGGCGCGAAGGGATTCTTGAACTCTCATTATTTAGGTCTACAGCCACTCCAGTTGGTTCCGTTTCCAACGTCCACTCCCTCCGAAATAACACCCATCAAACTTGCCACAATAAACATCAAGGCGGGTCACACATGAAACAATCACGTTTCGAGCAGAAAATCTATTTCATCGCGAACGGCTTGTAGATCGTCAAGACCTAGATATACGATCGCATAGCGAATATAGGCAACGTGATCGAGGTCTTTTAATCCTGCGATAACCATATCGCCGACAACTCTAGAGGAGACTTCCGCTTTACCCATCGCCTGGAGAGTCGATTCGACCTCACCGACGAGACGTTCACTATCTGATGCCGATACCGGACGCTTCGCACAAGCGATCCGGATCCCCTGGTGAAGTTTCTCGCGGTTGAACTCTTCCCGGGTTCCATCCTGTTTGGTGATTAGCGGAGAAGCAAGGACTGCCCGCTCGTACGTGCTGAAGCGCTGACTGCACCCTATACACTCCCTGCGACGCCGAACGCCACCCCGTGAGTCACGCGTTGTATCGATAACACGGGTTCTTTCTCCCTCACAGTACGGGCAGCGCATTTATGCCTCGCTTATGGCACAGTTGTTCCACGCCATATCTAGGTGCCCCAAAGTTGACATCCCCAACCGATTGGGGGTAGAGCGGTAAATTTTAGCATAATGAGGAACATCTCAACAAGGTTACAAGCACCATCTGAACCTTAATATAATTGGTACTTTAGTCCCCCCCCCAGCAAGAAACACAACAGACCGTTACCGGGAGGAGGTACCGGCGACGGTCTGTGTGTATGGATACCCTTAGAGAAAACCATGCGGCAAACGGGTCCTAAGGGCGTTTAGGGGTAGGAGTCGACTGGCCGAGCCGAGAGCCCACCCACCTTAACGTCTACGTAAGAAAGCCGGGATGTCTAGATCGTTCATATCAAAAGCTTGCGGCTGGAATTCTTCGGCGGTGATAGCTGCCTGCCCTTCCTGCGCACGTGCTTCCGTTCGACTGCGCGTCCTGCGCATCGCGTGATGAAGTCCACCAGCACGCTCAAAACCGGTTGCGATTACGGTAACGCGCAGTTCCTCGCCCATACTGGGGTCGATGACTGCGCCGAAGATTAAGTTGACATCTGGGTGCGCCGTTTCCTTGATGATCGCCGCGGCTTGGTTGACCTCGTACAGGCTCAGATCATGCCCGCCCGTAACATTGAAAAGAATGCCTCGCGCGCCATCGATTGTGATATCCAGAAGATGACTAGAAATTGCCTGCTCGGCTGCTACTCGGGAACGATCCTCACCCGAAGCCTTGCCGACCGCCATCAAAGCTGCGCCGCCCTCGGACATGATCGTGCGCACATCCGCGAAGTCGAGATTGATAAGACCGGGGACGGTGATCAACTCACTGATTCCCTGAATCCCCTGGTGAAGCACATCGTCCGCAATCTTGAAAGCGTCATGCAAGCTGGCCTTTTTGTCCGCTATCTGCAGCAAACGATCGTTCGGGATAACGATAAGCGTATCCACTTTTTCCTTCAATTGCTCGATGCCGGACTCGGCAGCTTGCGCCCGCTTCGCTCCTTCAAAGGTAAACGGTCTCGTGACCACGCCGATGGTCAACGCTCCAATCTCCCTTGCGATCTGGGCGATGATCGGTGCAGCACCAGTTCCTGTCCCGCCTCCGATCCCTGCGGCGATGAAGACCATGTCACTGCCTTTGAGGACTTCATAAAGTTCCTCTGCAGACTCTTCGGCAGCTTTCTGACCCGTCTCCGGGTTGCCTCCTGCGCCGAGTCCGCGAGTCAGTTTGTCGCCAATGCGAACCCTGGTAGATGCATTCGAAAGAAGGAGCGCCTGGGCATCGGTGTTTATGGCAATGAACTCAATGCCGATCAAGCCCTCTTCAATCATGCGGTTGACAGCGTTGCTTCCCCCGCCGCCAATTCCAACAACCTTAATCCTGGCAAATGACTCCGTCTGTGGTATGGGTTTCATTTTCTTCCTCCTCCTCGAACAATGTTTCGTTGTTTCATCCACCCCAGCCCTGTCAAGAGTTTCGGGCTGAAGCAAGGGATTTATCCGGGCAGTAACCGCTTGAAAAAACCTACCGTTTTCTCCAAGCTAAAGTTTGGCAGCGTGAAACCGGCATAGGTAAAACCTTCAACCCCGCTATCCTCTCCCAGAACCTGCGCCCAATAAAGTAAGCCCAGGCTGGCTGCGTAAGCCGGTGAACGCAAACGATCCACTAAACCGAGCATCCGCTCCGGTTCCGCGATTCGAACGGGTAAATGCAGTATTTCATTAGCAACCTCACGGATGCCTGGAAGCTGGCTTGTCCCTCCGGCCAATACAATTCCTGCTGGCAGCAAGCCATCATATCCACTGCGTTTCACTTCCTGCCTTACCAAACTAAATAATTCCTCGATCCGCGGCTCAATGATCACCGCCATATCCTTACACTTAATTCGGATGGACTGCTCCTCACCAAAGGGACGAACAGCGAAGGCTTGATCGGGATCAAATCCTGAAGGTCTGGCATAACCATGGCGCCTTTTCGCAGACTCTGCAGTCTCGTGGGGTAGATGCAAAACTTGGGCAATGTCATTTGAAAGATGCTCCCCACCCACGGGGATAACCGCGGTATGCCAGACTGCTCCCTCAATGTAGATTGCAATATCGGTCGTTCCTGCACCGATGTCGCAGAGCATCACACCCATTTCCTGTTCGGTCTCGCTCAAGGTAACACCGGCCGATGCGAGTGATCCAAGCACCCAGCCATCGACATCTATCCCAGCTGCCTCGATACATTTTTCAAGATTTCGCAGCGCAGTGTTGCTCGCTGTCACGATGTGGGTTTCCACTTCAAGACGGTATCCATGCATGCCAACAGCGGACTTAATCCCATCTTGACCATCGACGACAAAGGCTCGCGGGATAACATGAACGATAGCCCGATCGTATGGGATCACAATTGAACGGGCGGCCTCGATCGCTCTACTCACATCGTCGCCGCTGATCGTCCGACCCGTCACACCCGTCATACCCTTGCTGTTGAGTGATGAGACATGAGATCCGGAGAGACTGACCATTGCGGAGGTGATCTCGTACCCCGAAGTTCGCTCAGCCTTATCCTTTGAAATCCGGATGGCCTGAGCTAAAGCCTCAAGGTTAACAACGCCACCTTTGCGCATACCTTTCGATGGCGCTTCGCCAATACCGATCACACGCAACTTTCCATCAGGCGTGGAATGTCCCACGAGCATGCAAATTTTGCTCGTGCCGATATCCAACCCGACGAAAATCGTCTCTTCCAAACCGAGAATCGTTGCCACTTATTCGCTCACTCCATTGCGTAAAATGGTGCGTGTTGATCTTCCACGCTCACCATCGTTACCGGGATGTTATCCGCAAATAACTTATCAGCTATCGTGTTGTAGATTCGCACCTTCATGCGCATATCACCGCTTTCGCCGAAGTATGCCTGCCATCCGCGCACATCCGTGAAACTTAAACCATGGTCGGGATCAAATTGCCAGGAGCTGACCTCTGGCATGTGCTTGGACAACACGTCCACAGCGCTTAGTAAAACCGGGTCGATAACCGGATCGTTCGCATTCCCATCGAGGTTCAAAACCGGTTCCACACTCGTGACCTGCGTCAGATCTGACTGGATGCCGTGTTGAATATACGCGGTTCCATCGGCACTCAGCCACCATATCCGACCACCATCATTCCACTCCACGGCTGGCTGACGTTCTTCAAGAAAAATCTCGACTCGATTCGGCCATTTCAACATAACCGTTGCTTCACTCACCTCAGCTGCCTCCTTTAACCTGGCTTCAACGACCTCCGGGTCGACGAGAAAGGCAGACTGCCCTTCAACTCCTGCCAATGATCGAACTTGCGCTAAACTGAGCATTTGTTGGCCATCGATCATCGGCATGCTGGCTTTGTATGTTGGTGCTTGTACAAACCTGACAATCATCCACAAACTGGCTCCCAACAACACAATTGAGAACAACCTCGATCCAAAATGTGCTCCTGAAATCCCTGTTAGTTGAATTTCCGTTCCGTTATCCGCGCTTACGGGTACGGCATAACGGCGCCTTGCCCGTTTATTCCTGCGCGGCTTTGTTGTCTTAAAGCGGCCCGCCCGTTCAATCTTGCGGGTTTTTCGCACCCGCCGTGCACGCACCTGGTCCGCCCTGTTTTCAGGGGCGCCGAATGCCCTATCGCCAACGCTCATTGAGTTCTCTCTCCCTCGTAACTGCGGAGAAGTCCCATCTTTTGTTCGTGGCGCATTAACGCCAATTCAACCAGCCGATCAAGAAGTTCCGTATAGGGCAACGCGCTGGCTTCCCAAAGCTTCGGATACATACTGATTTGTGTGAAGCCGGGGATGGTGTTAATTTCATTCAGGTACAGATCTCCACTTACCTTATCGAGGAGGAAGTCAACACGGGCCATACCCGCGCCGTCAATCGCTCGGTATGCCTGTATTGCCAGCTGCTGGGCTTTCTTCGCTGTCTCCTCATCTATCTCGGCAGGGATCATCAACTCAGAAGCGTCATCGATGTACTTTGCCTTGTAAGAATAGAAATCATCACTAGGGATAACCTCACCTGGAACTGATGCGTTAACTTCCTCATTTCCAAGCACACTCACTTCGATCTCTCGAGCATCCAGCCCTCGCTCCACCAGGATCCTTCGGTCGTATTGTGCTGCATCCATGAGCCCCTCAAGCAGCGTTGACCGTTCCTTGCAGCGTGTAATTCCCACGGAAGATCCCATATTTGCCGGTTTAGTAAAGAGCGGATAGCCGCCCAGGCGCTCCACTTTTTCAAGCGCCTTATCGAGGTCCGCTTGTAGTTCTGAAGTATCAATTACAACCCAATCTACGACCGGAATTGCCTGAGCTCGCATAATATCCTTGAATAACCCTTTGTCCATCGCGACCGAGGATGCGAGCACCCCCGCACCGACATAGGGAAGCTCTGCAAGTTCAAACAAGCCCTGTACCGCTCCGTCCTCGCCGAAAGTGCCGTGCAGCACAGGGAAAATGACGTCAAGCTCTTCTAATACATCCAGGGAACTGCCAATTTCCTGGCGGAAAAGAGCAGCCTTCTCGGGTTCTGGGATCATCATTGCTGGATGTAAGGAACCATGCTCGCCAGCCTCGAAGGCTCTGAGTGTACAATCTCCATACAGCCAGTGTCCCTCTTTCGAGATTCCAATCTCGATCACCTCGTACTTCTCATCATCCAGGGCGTCGATCACAGAACGCGCCGACATGAGGGACACCTCATGTTCCCCGGATCGACCTCCAAAGAGAACCCCAAGGCGCAGCTTTTTACTCATGAAGACCCTTTCCCATGTTTGGAAAGAGCGGCTTCATTCTCCAACCACTCGCCAATGAGCTCTATCTCAAGTTCAAGTGAAACTCCGAACTTTTCCATGACTTTCTCGCGTGCGGTTTGGATCAACATCCAAACCTGCTCAGCAGTGCCCTCGCCTTCATTCATGAAGAAATTAGCATGTTCTGAACTGATCGAAACCGCTCCCTGCTTGAAACCTTTTAATCCAACCGCCTCGATTAACCGACCAGCAAAATCGTCAGGAGGGTTTTTAAACATCGAACCCATGCTCGCGCCCGACGGCTGCGATTGAGCGCGCTTCTGTGTATACTCGCTCATCTTCGTTTTGCATGCATCCACTGTGGAGGCTGACAATTCCAGGGTCGCCGACAGAACCACAGAGCCTGGATTGCGCTTTAAAACACTGTCACGATAGCCGTAATCCAGACGTTCCAACGGCCATTCCTCCACGCATCCATCTTGTTGCAAGATTTCGGCCATTTTTAGCACGCCAGCCATGTCTCCAGCGAATGCGCCGGCGTTTCCAACAACTGCCCCTCCTACCGTTCCAGGAACAGTCGCCCCCCATTCCAATCCAGACCACCCACGGTCCCCTGCCAGTCTCGCCACCGTCCCCAACACAGCGCCCGACTCGGCTTTTACGTACCGCGCCTCATCTTCCTGGAAGAAATGGATCTTGCGCGCACGATTCAAGACCACCACCTCACGCACCCCTCGGTCGGAGATCAGAATATTTGAACCACCCCCCATGATCCGGAATGGAACTCCCTCATCCCATATCTGGCGCGTAACTTCTGCCAAATCTTCCGCCGAGCGAACTTCAAGCAGGAAATCTGCCCGGCCTCCAATTCGTGCAGAGGTGTATGGAGCCATGGGCACGGATTCACCCAGCCGATCACCAAAGTGCTCTCGTAGCCTGAGTACGGCCTCAGGCGAGACAACGCTGTCCATCACAAATGTCGCACCTTATCGATAATCCGGTTCAAGAGTTCTAGCTCCGGAATCTCTATGGGAAGGTTCTCCTCTGGTCCAGCATATGCGAGCTGTGTGGCTTGTTTCGCAGCCAGACGCATGCGGAGTTCCATCTTTCTATCGGCTTCAAAGACGCCCTTTTTCTTCTTAGCCATGCTATTCATCTCCCTCGTTTGCCTTTAGTTTTTCCAACAGGTTTCGACCGACCTTATTCCCATCTCCTGCGCTCAGTGTGATTACAACGGATTTTTCTTGGACTTCATCGAAAAGAACCTGCGCTGCTTCCTCCAGGTCTGGGATAAAACGGACATCCCCGTGATCAATACTTTCAGCGATGACTTTCCCGGAAAGAGCAGGATCCTCTGCTTCTCGGGCTGCAAAGACTTCCAAGACAAGTACCCGATCCGCGTCGTTGAAGGCTTGGGCGAATTCATCCAGCAAGGTTCGAATGCGGGAATAAGTGTGAGGTTGAAAAACCGCCCATACTTCTTGCTCTGGGAAACGCTCACGGGCTGCCTTCAGCGTAGCTTGTATCTCTGTCGGATGGTGTGCATAATCGTCAACAACCACTACGCCTTTCGCTTCGCCCAGAATTTCGAAGCGTCGCTCTATCCCATGAAATTCCGTCAATGCTTCATTCGCCCGCTTGAACGCTACTCCAAGGTGATCGACGACTGTCAATGCCGCCAGGGTGTTCTTCACATTGTGCTCACCAGGCAGGCGCGTCCGTGTTAGACCCAATGTCTCCCCATTTTTAATAACCAGAAAGTCAGAGCCGCCTGCGAGATTCGAACGAATCTCCTCTGCCCGCCAATCGGCCCCTTTGGAAAGACCATAGGTGACTTTCTGGGCAGATCCTGGTTTTAATCTCTGGGCGCCATCATCATCCGCACAGATAACGAGGCAATCCTCAACTTTGTCAACAAAGGATTGAAACGCGCTATGAAAGTCCGCTTTGGTGGGATAACAATCCGGATGATCGTGCTCCACGTTCGTTACCACAGCCACTTTGGGTTGCAGTCCCAAGAAAGCTCGATCGTATTCATCCGCTTCAATCACAAAGTGCGGTCCCTGACCGACACGTGCGTTTGATTTGAAATCAGTCATCATTCCGCCCACCATGAAAGTTGGATCCTGACCCGTCTGCACAAGGAGCCAGGCGATCAAAGCCGTCGTCGTTGTTTTTCCATGTGTCCCTGCTACGGCAATGGTCTCGCTCTCAGCAGTTAATTCCCGCAAAAATGCGTTGCGCCGGAAAACCGGAATGCCCAATTCCGTGGCGCGGACGAGTTCCACATTGCTATCCGGAATGGCGGATGAGGCAACAACCAGTGAGGCCCCGGCTACATTCTCAGCGTCGTGGCCATACATGATCCGTATGCCATCCCGTTCAAGAGCATCGGTATAAATGGATCGAGCTTGGTCTGAACCCGTCACAGCATATCCTCGTCCCTGAAGTACTTTTGCCACGGCTGAAATCCCTGCGCCCCCGATCCCAACGAGATGAACATTTTGACTCATACGAAAACCACGATAATGAAGACGAACACGATCCCCACTGCGAAATAGAGCTGTGGGATTGGCAAGATGGCCGGAGGCAGATAAGCGACAATATTGAAAATCTGCTCGTATAGTACTGATCCCTCTGGAGGCATCTGAATCCATGTTGTCGGGTAATTTAAATCGTGCAGGAAGAACCAGATCGATCCAAAAAGCAGATACCCGTTTAATGCACCCAAAGCGAGCCCCAGAAGGACATCCTGGAGCCGCTCGCGTACCAGCTTTGGCTGCAGGGCGCGAATGTGCGGTGTCTGATAACCGAAGAATGCCATTAACCCTACGAACCCAGCCCGGATGATGAATTGCGTCATCGGCGGCTGCATCACCAACGCCGTGTAATAGGGTCGAATGTGGGTTTCTAAAATCTGGATTATGAAAAGCGCGAGGATAATGGCGCTTGTAACAAGCAGCTCCTTAGCCCAGCCGCGGACTGCGCCAATAATGGCAAAGAGCGTAATCAGAATCCCGAATAGGACAACAATGCTAATCATGCGTCCTGCACTCTCTTCATCGCCAGATTTTCAATCTCGCCGGCGATCCGCTTCGCCGCTCCCGGCTTCGATAATATACGTATTGCGGTCCCCATCTCTTCAAGCCGGGAGGGATCATGCATGAGTTCACTGACCGTCGTTAGTAGGGTTTTTCGAAGATCTTCATCACGAAGCACTATTGCCCCGCCGTTATCCTCGAGGTACGCCGCATTCACTTCTTGATATCGCCAAGCATGTGGGTACGGAACGAGCACAGCTGGCAGACCAAAGAGTGGATACTCTCCGATCGTGGCCGCGCCCGCGCGTGAGACAACCAGATCCGCTGCCCCCAGCGCTAGACCCATTTCCTCATGCAAATATTCATGCGGGTGATACCGACTCGCATATGTCGCGTCAAGCTTCTCGATCACTGCTTGCACCCTCGGCCAGTCGAGCTCCCCGGTGACATGGACCACCTGGGCGACCTCGAGTAGGTTCGGAAGAATGTCCCATACCGCCTCATTGATCGAGCGCGCCCCCCGGCTGCCGCCAAAGACCAACAAAGTCCTTGCCCCCTCGTCCAGACCGAAGATCCGCCTCGCTTCGGTTTTTCCCCTGACAACATAGTCTGCCTGCGTCGGATAGCCCGTTACGACGACTCGCTTCCGCCCGGAATAGAAGTTCTCGGAGTCCGCTGTGGAGACGTTGATCACCCTGGCAAAACGGCTGATCAGCCTCAAAGCCAGCGCCGGTTCAATATCCGGGATGAAAACCGCCTGAGGCAGCTGTCGACCCGCAAGCGCCAGAGGTACACCCACATAGCCGCCAGTAAAAAAGAGCACATCGGGTCGGAAGCGGCGAATGATTCGTTTCGCCGCCGGGATGCCCTGGAGCAAACGGGATGCGTTAACGGGCAGGCTGCGTATTCCGACCCCATGCAGCCCTGCTGCTGGGATCGCTTCGAAAGGAATTCCCGCCCGTTTAACGAGCGCTGCCTCCATGCCTCCCTGCCCTCCAACCCAGAGCACTTCAGCTTTCTCGCTGAGCTCGGCGATCACGGCCAAGGCGGGATACACGCCGCCCCCCGTCCCTCCGGCTGACACTAAAAGTCGCAACATAGCCTCGCTTCTTGGTTTCAGCTCTCTCCAACCGGGATACGTTCAGGAGAAAGCCCACACCAGTTAATATCGTGACCAGACTGGAGCCGCCGTAGCTGAAGAATGGTAGAGCGTTGCCCGCGAACGGCAGCAGACCTAGCAGAACCGACATGTTGATTAGAGCCTCCGCTCCAATCCAAAAAGTGATACCGCTGGCGAGGAGCAAACCCAGCCGATCCTGCGTGCCGACCGCGACCCGAAAACCTCGCCACATGAAAACGCAAAAAAGCGACAATACCAACAACGCGCCAATCAATCCAAGTTCCTCGCCAATGACGGCGTAAACACTGTCAGTATGCGGTGCCGGTAGAAAACCGAACTTTCCGCGACTCGCCCCTAATCCTCGGCCGAGGATGCCGCCCGAGTAGAACGATTGCAGGGATTGCTGGACGTGATAATGTGCTTTTTCTATGTCCACCAATCCATCTTTGAACTGTATCCAGCGCTGTGCACCAGTCGAATGAAGACGGATGAGTACATACCCAACCGCACCTCCACCAACCACGAGCCCTAAAGTCTGTATCGTCCGGGCTCCTGCCAGGTAGAACATCGTTAGAGCAACCAATCCAACCGTCAATCCAGCGCTCAGATCGGGTTGAGCGACGATCAAACCGCTGACTATGCCGACGATGACGACCATGGGCCAAAAGCCATAGCCCATTTCGCTTAGACGGTCTCCTTTTGATTCCATCCAGACCGCCAAGTAGATAACGAGCGCCAGCTTCGCCATCTCCGACGGTTGGACCGAGGCCCCTAGAAAGGCGCGTTTGTATTCCCCGCCGTAGTTTATGGCCAACACAGCGAACAGGGTCGCTATCGTTACGATGATCAGAGGCAGCGCAATTTTTCGCAGCCAATCTAATGGAAACCAGGCAGCTACAGCCATCGCACCCAACCCGACGAGCAAGTGCTGCACTTGGCGGTTTAATAAGTAATTGTTGTCCCCATAAAGTCGCCAAGATACATCCCAGCTCGCGGAGTACATCATCACGAGCCCAAGCGTGATCATGATGCCAGTGATGATTAAGAGCCAAGGATCGACGGCAAGAGGAGAACGTCGCTTACTCAATTTAGGCTCCGCAACTGGTGCTCGGGTCACAATTCCTCCACCAAGGCGCGGAATTTTTCACCGCGCACTTCGTAATTCAAAAATTCGTCAAAACTCGTCCCACCAGGCGACAGCACAACCACATCCCCCTCTTCAGCAACGTCTGCAGCCGCCTGAACCGCGTCCGCCAGACCTTCACAAATAACCAGGGTCGGTTTCGGTTTGGCATCATCGCTGGCTGCATCTTTGATATGGCGCTCAATCTTCTGTGCTGCCTCACCAAATAGAATCAGGTGGTCCACGCGGCGGACAACCTCGCGAGCGAATGTCTCCCAGGGGAGATCTTTGTCCTGCCCACCTGCTAGCAGAACCTTGGGTTCTGCAAACGCACGCACGGCTGCCAATGCGCGATCAGGAGTCGTTGCGATAGAATCGTTGTACCATTCGGCACCTTGTACACGCCTCACAAACTCCAATCGATGCGCTACCCCCTGAAAATTGCGGGCCACTTCAGACATCGCCTCGATAGGCAGCCCAGCCGCTGAAGCGAGCGCGCTTGCAGCGAGAAGATTCATTAGATTGTGCCTGCCCCGTAGAGCAACCTTTTCTTCGCTACAGATCTCATGCTCCACATCTCCGGACCTCAAGCGAAGCACCCCATCTCGTACATAAGCGCATTCTTTCTCGTCGGCGGGTTGTTCCCATCCGAAAGCAATCATCCTGCCCTGCACCAAGCTGCGCATCTCCCAGGTGAGCGGGTCATCATGACGGACCACAGCGATATCATCTTTTGTTTGATTGGCGAGAATACGTTTTTTCGCTGCAGCGTAAACTTCCATGGATCCATGCCGATCGAGATGATCGGGCGTCAGATTTAAAACCGCGGCAATGTGTGGACTCATCGTCATAAGTTCAAGCTGGAACGAGGAAAGTTCCATGATAACGAGATCATCAGGTTGTATCTCATCCAGGTCATTCAGCAGCGGGCGACCGATGTTGCCGCCAACCCAAGCGCGCCTCTCCGAGCCTGCGAATGCGATTTCTGCCATGCGTCCAACAAGTGTTGTGGTCGTCGTCTTTCCTGCAGAACCAGTAATGCCAATCACCGGCGCACAGCATGCCTCCAGGAATAGTTGAGTGTCGTTGGCCAACTCGATCCCTCGCTCACGAGCTTCGACTGCAATTGGTAAATCAACGGGCACACCACCTGATAGGAAAAGAACATCCGTCCCCTCGAGCAGGGAAATTGGATGGCTACCGAGTTGGTATGTCAACTCATATGCTGCCAGCTCTTGAATTGCCGGCTCAAGCTGCTCTGCGCTCTGCTGATCACTCACGACGACTTCAACGCCTTTCTGCGACAGGAATTGCGCTAAGGCTTTTCCCTGTCGAGCGAGTCCGATGATGACAACATGCTTTCCTTTCCAATCTCTCACAACGGTCTTCCCAGAATGTATTTCGACACGTCAGGCAGCAATTTCCTGGATTGCCGGTTCGCTCTGCTTTACCTTTTTCTTCCTGCGCGATTTCTTGGAAGCCTCTTCTACGCCAATCCAATAGTGGTTTGGCATAACATTGCGAGCCTTCCGGACCTTCACTCCAGAGATCAGCCCCTCCTGATTTTCAGCTAATGTGGAGGGGTGTACCAGACAATGGGTAGGAGTCTCGCCGAACTTACCCTGATAGAAGTTAACCGCCTGGCTTACTTTCTCCTGCATTGAACTTTTACCATCGTCGAACCACAGCATTCCGATTTCCATAGCAACACCCTCCTTAGATATTAGATGAGTACTAAAGCCACTCCGAACATGCCGGCCAGCAGCGCGACCAACCAGAAGCGCTGCACAATCTGGGGTTCGCTCCAGCCACTCAATTCAAAGTGGTAGTGCAGAGGAGCCATCTTGAAAAACCGACGACCTTTCGTGATCTTGAAATACACCACCTGGATGATCACGCTCAAGGTCACACTAAAAGGGATAATGGCAATGATAGGTAGCAGAGCCCAGTGACCCGTCATGAGGGCGACAACTGCGAGTGTGGCACCCAGCGCCAGCGATCCTGTATCACCCATGAAAAGTTCCGCGGGGTAGGCGTTGTACCAAAGGAAGGCGAAAATGGCGCCTACCATCGTGAAGCAGAAGCGCACCAAGAAGATCTGCCCCTGGAGTGCAGCGACCGCGCCAAAAGCAGCAAATGCCGTTGCCGCGATCAATCCCGCTAATCCATCTAATCCATCGGTTAAATTAACGGCATTGCTTGTACCGATGATGATGAACATCGCAATGGGTATGTACCAGATCCCCAGTTCGATAACTTCGGGGTAATTTGGCAGTATCATCTCCGGTGGTTTCAACCCATACTTCAAGATCAAAGAGGCCCCAAGCGCGATAACGCCTTGCAGTAAGAACTTCCAGCGCGCTCGCATCCCTCCGACACCTCGGGGCCTCTTGATCCCAAGCCAATCATCCCAGGCGCCCAGCAATGCGAAGAGCAGAAGCGTTATCATCGGCAAGAGTATCGAGTTACCGAAGACATTCAGCTCACTCGCAATGGACACCAGGTTTAGAACACCGGTGATCAAGAGCACCGGAATGATGAACAACCACCCACCCATAGTCGGGGTGCCGAGCTTCATGGTGTGCCGCTGGGGACCCTCGATCGAGATCTGCTCTCCAATCTTTAACCTTCGCATAACACGGATCAGTGGGCCGCCCCAAATCACCGTCAGCAGGAACGTAATTCCTCCTAATGCCAAAGCGCTGGCTGCGTCTGTCATTCGATCTCCTCCAGCGCAGTTACGATTCGATCCAGGCGCATCCCATGAGAGCCTTTCACCAGCACGACATCCCCTTCGCCAACTTTTTCATCCAGATACTCAATGACTTCATCGCCATTTCCATGCTCAACCACCTGGTTTTCGCTAAGCCCAGCTGAGCGTGCCTCTTTGGCGATCCATTTTGCCCGCTCCCCCACGGTGATTAATAAATCCACCACCTGAGCTGCACGAGCTCCAACGATGCGATGCCCACGTTCCTCAAATTCACCTAATTCAAGCATGTCACCCAAGACAGCTATCTTCCGGCCGTCTAAATCGTCAAGCAGATTAAGCGCCGCGATTACAGATGTTGGAGCGGCGTTATATGTGTCGTCCAGCAGGAGTGCTCCGCTGGCGGTATTCACGGCTACCAAGCGTAATTGGTTATGTGTTGCCTGTAGACCACCGATTATTTCACTCCAACTCAATCCTTCGACAATCCCCACCGAAGCAGCTCGTAGAATGGTATGAACCGAGTGGCGTCCGAGCAGCGGCACACGGCAATGAATGACATCCTCACCGTGGTGAATCGCACAGCGCAATCCTTCTAATCCCAGGCCTTCCACGTCACTTGCCCAGAGATCAGCCTCGGGGGAGATGCCGTAGTAAAAGACCCGTGCCGGAGTGCGCTCGGCCAGTTCTCGCACGAGGGGTTCGTCATAATTCAGGATGGCAACACCCTCTGGCGCCGGCGGCAGCGCTTCGACCAATTCGCCTTTCCCGCATACGATTGCATCCATGCTCCCTGCTCGTTCAAGATGTACTTGACTTATGTTGGTCACCACGCCAATCTGCGGTTTGGCGATTTCGCATAGGAGTCCGATCTCCCCGGGGACATAAAAGCCCATCTCCAGGACCGCGCGTTCATGGTTTTCCGTAAGACGCAATAAACTCAACGGCAATCCAATCTCATTATTCAGATTCCCAGGGCTGCGCACCGTCTTATAACGACGGCTCAGCACATCGGCAACGAGCTCTTTCGTCGTTGATTTCCCCACACTCCCCGTGATGCCGATCACTCTTACATCGGACTGTGCTCGCCAAGCCAACGCAGCCTTCTGTAAAGCCTCGAGTGTGTTGGCTGCTCTCAGGATGATGGGTGGTTCCAAGCCCTGTTTAAGCTGCGCCTTTATTGGATTTCTTAAGTCGAGCGTGCTGGCTTCCAGTGGAAGGTCACGCTCCACGAGCGCAGCCACTGCCCCACGCTCAAATGCGTCAGCCACATAATCATGACCGTCTTGCGATTCCCCATCCATAGCAACGAAGAGACCGCCAGGTATCACCTGACGCGAATCGACAACCGCGTCGGTAATCACCTCACCCAACCCGGTGATTTTCTCTTCAGCAATCGCTTCAACGAGATGACCTATCGTCAACATATAAAAACGTCCGTCCTACTCCCCTGCTGCTATCTGCTCCCGCACGCTATCGGGCGGGATCTCCAACATGGCAACGAGACGCTCAACAACATCACGAAACACAGGAGCGGCGACGACAGAACCCCAGGGCGAGGATTCCGGCTTATCCAACCGCACCAGGACCACGAACCTCGGATCCGATACCGGACCCCAACCAATAAAAGAAGCGATGGTCCAGCGATCGTCATAACCACTCTCGGTGGGAATCTGGGCTGTGCCGGTCTTCCCTGCAATCTCATAGCCGTTCACGTGTGCGTATTTCGCCTCACCCTCGACAGATTGGACAAGCATCTCCGTAATAGTTCTGGCGCTTTCGGCCGAAATCGGCCTGCCAAGCGTTGTAGGTTTCGGCCAATAGGCGCCCTCAGGACCCACAACAGCCCTAACAATATGGGGCTGAACCATGACGCCCTCATTCGCAACGGCTCCAACCGCGGCGATCAACTGCACCGGCGTAACAGAAATCCCTTGCCCAAACGAATTCGTACCAAGATCCGCCTCTGTCCACTCCGGATGGCGTGGTGTGCGCATCTGCCCGGAGACCTCGCCGGAGAGATCAATCCCTGTAACTCTCCCCATCCCGAAAGCTGTCAGGTAATCATAGAAAGGGGCTGCGCCGAGTTTCTCTGAGGCCACATAGGCGAGGCAGACGTTCAAGGAGTGTTGAATACAACCCACCATCGTCTGCGGTCCCCAGGCGCCCCCGTTCCAGTTGCGGATCTTCACGCCACCAACCTCAATTACGCCTCGATCGATAAATTGATCCTCGGGCTCAATCACGCCGGCATCGATCGCCGCCGCCATTGTCAGGATCTTGAATGTCGACCCCGGCTCAAACTGCCCTCCTACAGCCGGGTTAATGACGAGTTCATCTTCCTCGGTCTCCAAATCCTCAGCTTCCAAACCGAGCTCTGCAAGCCACGGTTCATAGTTATTTGGATCCAGTGAGGGCAAGATCGCCATCGCCAGGATCTCACCATTACGTGGATCCATGACGATGATCTGCCCCGATTCAGAGCCCGTATCTTCTATCGCCTTTTCCAGGATGTCGTCTGTCATCTGCTGAATATCGAGATCAAGTGTTAATACGAGATTGACACCCGTCGGTGTATCCGGTTGAATCCGCGCTTCTGGAGGGATATAACCACGCTCGACCGTGATCGCCTTGCCTCCCAGCCAGTTGTCGTAAAAACCCTCGATGCCGAAATATCCTTTTCCTTCCTGGTTTACAAATCCTAGGACATGACCTGCGAGCGCACTGGCCGGGTACTCCCTCTTGGGTGCAGGAACCGGCTTCAGCCCGCTGAGATCTGGTGCTTCTGGATCCAACAGGAAGCTCTTCAATACATCTGCAGCGACCTGATCGATCGTGATTGGCCAGCGCTCTCCGCCATCCACCTCGCGCGTCAAGCGAATGCGATATTGACCGAGAGAACCCCAATCCGCATTCAACTGATTGGCAAGATCCTCATAGGGGAGCACCAGGGTTCGAGCAAGCACCGCTGCGATCTGTTTCCGGCTCGCCTGCGTGAGTTGGAAAACCTCGACTTCCAAGTAGTACATCGGCACATTCGTTGCGAGCAGGTCGCCATCGCGATCGTAGATCAAGCCCCGCACCGGCTCGATCTCGGCTTCAGTGTCCTCTGCAGCTTCAATCCATGTGGAGAAAACGGGGGCATACGGTCCGAACTGAACTCTTATGAGCTGAATGAACATCGCCAAGGCGCTCAGCCCCATGATCACGAGCAGCACGCTTACCCTGCGATAGGGAAGACCGTTTGGGATCATTGCCTTCCCTCTCTCCCCGGTGACGTTAACCGCGAGATCCAATCGCCGAGTGTTTCTGTATATGCGGGCGATAAACCGCCATCGCGTTCTGTTGTGGAATCTGGCGGCATTGGAGCGATGAAGGGATCTGCCGGAACATACCCGGCGACAACGACATACTCGATTTCTCCAAGTTCTACCGGGCGGAACCCCAACTCTAAAGCCCGCTCTAGCATGCGCTCCGGTGTGGTCAATTCTGCAAACGTGGCGGTCAACTCAGCGATCTGCCGCTGCAATTCAGCTCGCTCCGCTTGCATAATCAGCACGCTACGACCAGAACGAGCGACGCGTGCATTAACCGCAAGGTAGAGACCACCGATGATCAGGAGCACAATGGCGGTCAGCACCGTTCGACTGGTGATCCGAAGTTGGGACCGCCAGGGTGTGAGTTTGAATGCTTGTTTTCGACGTTTTTTCACGTTATCACCTGCAGCAGCACTGCTTGAATCATTACCTGCAAGGATCATGCCATTGACAGACGCTCCGCGACCCGCAAACGAGCACTTCGAGCTCGAGGGTTGAGCGAAATCTCATCGCTTTCCGGCCGTATAGGCCTCTTTGTCAGAATTCGTAGAGTCGCTGCATGTTCACAGCAGCAAATCAATTGCTCTGGAGGGCAAATACAGTCTTGACTCTCCCTGCGGAAGAAGCGCTTGACGATACGATCCTCCAGCGAGTGGAAAGAGATCACGGCCAACCTCCCTCCCGGAGAAAGCAGCCCTACTGCTGTCTCGAGCCCTGCCCTCAAGGTATTGAGTTCATCGTTGACGGCAATACGCAGCGCTTGAAAGGTGCGCGTCGCCGGGTGGATACCCTTTCGGTTCCTCGCGGTTTTACTGGCGATAACGTCAGCCAACTCGAGGGTGGTATTCAGTGGACGAGCTTGCACAATTGCCTCTGCAATTGCCCGGGCACGAGGCTCCTCTCCATAGCGCTTGATTACATCTGCCAATTCGTCTTGCGGCATATGGTTTACGAGTTCATCCGCCATGAAGTCCACTTCTGGATCGAAGCGCATGTCCAGGGGACCATCGAAGCGGAACGAGAAACCACGTGTTGGGTCCTCAAGCTGCATCGAAGAAAGCCCCAGATCGAGAAAGATTGCATCCACCCTATCCCACCCTAGAGCAAGTACTTCGTTATGCATTGCTGTGTAAGATGCATGACGCAAACTCACCCGATCACCAAAAGGCTCCAAGCGGGACCCCGCAAGTTCCAGCGCTTTCGGGTCACGGTCTAAACCGAGCAGTCGGCCATTCGGAGAAGAGCATTCGAGGATGCCTGCCGCATGTCCGCCTGCGCCTACCGTGCCATCTATGTAGTGCCCGCCTGCGTGCAAATTCAGCGCATTGAGCACATTCTGGTAAAGTACAGGGGTGTGTCCATTGGCAGGAACTGCGCCTGAGGACACGTTCATTGCCTACCCCGCGGAGAGGTCAAATTGAGTAAATCGGCGGGCATTGATATCTGGATCCATCACGTCGTTAAGTTCATCTAGCCACCCATCTGCATTCCAGAGCTCAAAGTATTCGCCCGTACCGACGATCGTCGTCTCGCCATCCAGTTTTGCGTACTCCCGCAGGAATGGTGGAATCAAAATGCGGCCCGAGGAGTCGAGTTGCACTTCCGTCGCGCCGCCGAAGATCACTCTGCGTACCGCACGCGCCTCCGGATCTGTTGTGGTCAGGATTGTTGTGCTTTCTGCTAACTTTTGGAATCTTTCCATGGTATAAACGAGCAGGTTGCGATCGAAACCTTGCGTGACAAACGCTCCCGAGGCAAGAGACGCCCGGTAGCGAACCGGTACAATTAATCGGCCCTTAGCATCTATGCTGTGAGTGTATTGTCCTAAGAACATGCGTTCTAACCTGTCCTATAATATCGAAACGCCGGCATTCACCGGCGTCCCACTTTCTCCCACATTCCCCCACCAACGCCCACAGTATATAACAAATCCCCCTACCGATGCAAGCGAAATGGGACCAGATCTTTGTCAGTACTTTTGTCCTATGCCTATGCGAAAGGCTGGCTTTCGAACCACATGTTGGGGAATCGGGTCTTTAGGCTCGCTGGAAACCAAATCTGAGCGCGGGCATCGTCCCCTCCCGAGCCCGTGCTCATACTTTCAGAATTAAAAAAGTACTTCTGAAGCTTGCGCTTCAGAAGTACTTCATGACGATTGGCTCAACCTATAAGCCGCGTTCTGTCCGATCCTGACTCGACGAAACGTCGAAGGCCATCATCGGGACAATCATCCATCTGGACCCAACGTCACCGCGGGGTTCAAGCAGCCTACCCGAGGCTCGAAAGGAACGAGCAGCTCCTCGTCCGCATAAGCGGACTTTGCCTCTGCTTGGCCTTGCTCCTGGTAGGGGTTGCCTGGCCGTCGACATTGCTGCCGGCGCCGGTGGTCTCTTACACCACCTTTTCACCCTTGCCTCAAAGGCTTACGCCCTGAGGCGGTCATTTTCTGTGGCCCTATCCCCGGGTTACCCCGACCGGGCGTTACCCGGCACCATGCTCTTTAGAGCGCGGACTTTCCTCAAGCGGCGTAGCCGCCCGCGATTGCCCGGTCGACCCAACTGTCAGCTTGATCATACTCTTCGCATTATACGCCGTCAACCTGCCGTTTGGTTACCGAGTGCAAGCAGCGCTGTTGTTAATGGAATATTAACAAGGCTCATACCTGCTTCCTCTTGAAAGGGCTAGGATGCAGGACTATAATGCGAGTTAATAAAAGGAAAGAGAACGATGCCTATCTATACCTATCGATGCGAGAATTGTGGCGTTCAGTTTGACCGGCAGCAGCATTTTGACGATCCGGTTCTAAAGAAATGCCCTGAATGCGGGAAACACACACTTCGCAAGGTGTTCCTTCCGGTCGGCATCGTTTTTAAAGGATCCGGCTTCTATGCAACAGATCACCGGTCACCCTCCGGGCAGGCCTCACGCAAAGACGATGCAAAAGCCGAAACCAAATCTAAAGAAAGCGCAAAGAGTGAAAAGAAGAGCGAGAAGAAAAACACAAAAAGCGATGATTGACAGCCCCACTTAACCAAAAGAGCCATGCTCAAATCCCATGGCGCTTTCTCTTTAATGATCATTCTAATGAATTGGTTATAGTTGAAAGCCCCCCGTCATTTTAACGACCTTCGAGTTAAAATTGATCACATATTCAAACAACTGGTTTCGCAACTCGGCCCATTCCCCTGTTGCCAACGCTTGCTGCATGACTTCATGGTTCTCAGCGACGAATCCCGCCAACATCTGGGGTCCCTCACCATAGGTTGTATACCAGGCTTCCGTTGGTTCGACGCCCAACCGCTGCAGACCGGGAACAAACTCGCGAACAAGGAATTCAAAATATTCCTGTTCTCGGCCGGGGATCATGTCCCATGTCATTAATAACTTCAAAGCCATTGATCAACCCTCAGTCTTTCGCAGGGCATCCTCGGAACAATTTTACTCAACGACGGTTGTTAACTCGGCGGTGTTAACACGACTACTTGAGTCTCTTCCGTCAACGAACTCTTGGTGATGCTCAAAGAAGGAAGCGAGTCTTGATCGCTAATTCCCATTTCTTTCAGGAATCCCGCAACCGTACTTAGCTCTGGTCCATCATCCGCAGTTTTATAATGCATAGGAATTACAGTGGAGGGCTCGATCAGGCTAATCACCTCAGCTGCCATGGATGGATTGAGCGCCCCCCCTCCACCCACGGGTACCAGGGCAATATTTACGGTACCAAGCTCTTCGATCTGAGCCTGAGAGGGCACAGCCGCCATACTTCCAAGATGGGCAATGGTGAGACCATCGAAGTTGAAGACATAGAGCGTCTTCTGCACTGCGCCGTTTTCCTTCTCCTTCTTCGACACCCTGCGAACACCCGTGATAAACACTCCGCCAATCTCAAATTCGCCGGGACCATCAATTACCCTTCGTCCCACTTTCACCGCCTTGACGAAATTGTGTCCAGGCGCGTCGTAGCTGATCGTTACGACGTCTGCCTTGAGGTTACGTTTCGGAAGCCCGATTGCAGGGTCATACGGGTCTGTTACGATGCTGATTTTGCCGCGCTCTGTGATCCGGAAACACGACAAGCCATACCAGGTAATCTCCATTCCACCTCCCCAGCAATAGTTGAGGAATTATACACGATTGCCTGAGTGCAGATCAAAAACTATAATCGCCGGTGATGAGAGATCCACCCCGTTGGGAACCACTTGAGATTGGAAGCGGTCGAGTCCGCAGCTTGAACGCGGATCAAATGCGCTTTACGCTGCCCGCCCACAGTGGCGGTTACTCGAACGCACAAATTGATGATTACCGCCGCCTCTCTCGACGCAGCTTCCCCTGGAACCCGCCTGTTCAAATGCGCCTCGAGGCCCGCGCTTCTATGCCCCACCCTCAAGGGACGCTTGGTTTCGGATTCTGGAACGACCCCTTCAGTCTGTCACTCGGCCAGGGAGGCGCAGCGCGTCGGCTGCCATCTTCTCCACAAGCCATCTGGTTTTTCTACGGCTCCCCCCCTCATGACCTCGCATTGGCTCCCGGCGTGCCCGGCTGTGGATGGAAAGCTGCCGTTTTACACACCCCGCGAATACCATCGCTCGTCTTAGCCCCGCTCGCGCTGGGCGCGATAGCCCTGGCGCAAATTCCCGGGCTGAAACGACCAGTCATGCGCACCGCCCTTCAATTTGCACAAGCGGAGGAGAGTCTCCTTTCAAGTCCCCTTGATGGTTGGCATCGCTACCAACTTGATTGGTTTGAGAATGAGGCGCGGTTCTCTGTAGATGGGCAAACGATTTTGCAAACTAGCGTGTCGCCCCCTGCCCCATTAGGCTTTGTGACCTGGATCGATAACCAATATGCGGTCGCTTCCCCCGAGGGTGGGTTTCGTTTTGGCGTCCTTCCTCTAGCCGAGGAACAGTGGCTCGAGATACGGGATCTGGAGGTAATCGATCTCTAGCTGCTCAATGAAAGACCTGAACCCTTGAATATTGAATGATGGTTCCAGATCGTTTTCCCATCTTGTCCAATATGGATAACCTCATTCTGAAGAGCTGAGCGAAATAGAAACTTTTTCTTCACCCTTGATAACTCCTAGACAGGAACAACGAGATTCTTCGCCTCCGCTGCGCTTTGGCTCAGGATGACAACCCTAAATAACCGCCTTGAAAAAGCAGCATTATGGAAGTCCAATTTTCGATTTCAAATGAAAAATGAACGAGTTCGCTTGACACACCCTATCGGCGGAAGTACAATCCCTGACCGTGCCGAGGTAGCTCAGTTGGTAGAGCACTTGACTGAAAATCAAGGTGTCACCAGTTCGATTCTGGTCCTCGGCACCAGCGCCGCCTGAAAAATATGGCGGCTTTTCTTTTACCCTCCCCCGCTCCTTTTAACGCCATTGTTACCATTTAAAGAGCACTTGTGGGACACACGGTTTTTGGGAAATTCTGAGACGCTACTGAAGCGAGTGCGGAGAGAAAATATGGAGACCACCTCAATGAGTGGTCTCCATATATACCTTCCCACCCTCAATCCTGATTATAGATGTTCGGTCAGCCAGCATGACGGTTCGTAAGGAATCTGTAAGCCGATCTGGCTTGCATAAATTGTTTTTAGCTAAACTGAACTCAGCGGAAACCTAGCTATCTCCGACATCCTCGCTTACTTCACTCAGGTGCCAAGAGAAAACCGGCGATTTCACCACCCCCAACTGGGCTGCTTCACTCCTGCTTGCCAAGACCAGCACGCAATTGCTCCCTTAAGACAT
This sequence comes from Anaerolineales bacterium, assembly GCA_030642885.1. Lineage (GTDB taxonomy): Bacteria > Chloroflexota > Anaerolineae > Anaerolineales > E44-bin32 > E44-bin32. The sequence goes on from DAOWMX010000004.1 coordinate 23,721, forward strand.
CTACGGGTTGAAGCTGGCCATCCTTATCTTCATAGTACCAATGGTCCCAGCCATTGCATGGACCACCGTCACTGAGCTGACGCGCGGTTTGATGGATTGAACCTTCAAACCCATCGATGAGAAGATTCCCATCCGGCTTCACCTTCGCCACACACTCGCGATCCTTGCGGAAGTAAAGCTGCTGTCC
>DAOWMX010000189.1 GCA_030642885.1 Anaerolineales bacterium
CGAAATAACACGGGTTATCATCGAGATTGCTTCGCGGAGTTTATCCTGCGAAGTCCCCCGTTCTTTGGGGGGCGAAGTCCCCGACCGAAGGGAGTGGGGAGCGAAGCCGAAGGGCTCAGAATGACATTATGGGGCAGGCCTTGGTTATCGGCAAGAACTGCGCGATAATCACCCTGAGATTAGGAGGTTCCCTATGCACCGTTTTTCCAACTTCATTGTAGGAGCCGTGTGTGGTGCACTTGTTGGATCCGTCACCGCCATACTGCTTGCCCCTGAATCGGGAGAAAAGCTTCGACAGCAGATCAGCGAACGAACCGGATCCTTCCGCGACGAGGTCCAGGGTGCTTACACGGCTCGTTTAACCCAATTGGAAACAGAACTCGAGAAACTACGCGAGCCTAAGAAAGTAGTTTAGAGTTTCGTCCAAGCTTTGAATATCGTTCCAGCAATACCGGACATAGCTTCTGCTATGCCCGGTTCTGTTTTCTTTACTAGCTCGCGCTGTCAGCTTCCAATTCGGATGTGACTAGAGATGCAAATGAAACCCGGGACCATCACATTCAGTGCAGAACCTTCGCTAAGGTCACTTTAATTCAACGATGTATGCCGCCGGCTGCCATGTATGGCGAGTCGTCGCCGTCACGATGAGAACCGCTTCCCGGTTATCTTTATCGAAAGTTACCTCAATTTCTGCATGATTATTTTCATCTAAGGTGAGCTCACGGATTTCTATCTCGCGCCCCTGCTCTACGAGCACAACACGGTAGGTCTGCGGCAGGCGGTTGTATAGGCGCACAAAACCCGCTGCATCCCAGCCGCCTTCATCCGTCTCAAAATCTTCAAAATAGTCAATCGCCTCGATCGAAAGATCGTCGAGGAGCAGTCCATCCCCGTTCACTGCGGCGTCCGTGATGTACTCGAATCGTAGGAGAATTTCCTGCCCGGCAAATTCAGAGAGATCAACCGTCTCCTGAATCCATCGAGGTTCATCCCCACCACCGCTATACCCTGTGTACGCCCAGCCAAAGGAGTTTCCCGAAAGGTCTTCAGCCGTGCTGAATGGCGTCTCAAGGATCTGCCATGTATTCCCGCCATCTGGGGAAACCTCGACGTAAAGGTAATCCCACCCCTCCTCGATGTCATACCATACCCAGTAACTGGCCTCTACCTGGCCTTCGACCTGTCGGAAATCAAATGCGCGCGTCAAGGCCATATCCGACGTATCACCCCGGTTTGACCAGAAAGTGAAGTCGCCAGAATAAGCTTCCCCCGGAAGCACCGGCACGACGGAAGCGCCATCGAACGAGAGTGAATAGGTTCCATCACACTCGATCTGTATGTAATCGATCCCATATTGGTTTACTTGCCGTTCCTGCGGTCCAGATGGGCAAGTAATTATGTGGTCGCTGAAACCCACTTGCGGAGCGACATAGGAATGGAAGGCATAACGACCGTCCGAGATAGAAGGATCATCAACCAGCATCGCAATAGCCCAATCACGATGGACATCATCTGCAGTGATCGGTGCACTTGTTTTGCTATCGACGATGCCCATGGCCTCTAGCGTTCGATCAATAGAATCAAGGCCGTTCTTCGCATTGGCCACCACCGCCTGCGTCGCCTCTGCGCCAAAGCGGTCGAGGAAATAGGTAACAAATAGGAATGCTTGCCCGTAATGCGTCCCGCCGCTCGTCGGCCAGTAAGTGAGCGCGAGATCGGGCTCACTCGCGTAGGCGTAGTCCCAGCCACCAACATCAAAACCGCTCAAGTGTGAGGCCAATTCAGAGAACCCTTCGTTTAACCAGGATTCTTCGTTCCGATCTAAGTTCCAGTGGATCATGTGTTGAAACTCATGAGCCAGGACGCTGTAGGTGAATTCCTCCCACAGCTCCACATTGTCCGCGCTCAAGTAGAACATCTCATGCCCATTGGAGTACTGGTGGGCAAGTGGTGAAAGTTCGTCGGCTGACGAGTAATAACCTGCCACAGAGTACCCGAGGTTGGTCGCGTAGAGAATATACAGATGCACATCGCCGTCCACCCCAGGCGACCACTCACTCCCAAAGAAGGACCTGTTCGTAGGATAAGCACCCTGCTCGAAGTCATCCACTAAGGCTTTTACGTCATCTGGGTCAAAGTTCACACCTTCTTCCACCCAGAAATACACGTGATCGGTTGCATACACCATCTCGGCTTGAATTTCGAAGTTTTCGATCGTGTCGACATTGCTTACCCAGAACGTATCGACGGTTCCGGCTGGAATGGGCGCGGCACTCTCAGCGAGTACCCGGGGGACGTTCTTCAGCCCGCGCAGGCGCTCAGCAAGTTCGATGGGCTCATTGATGGGCACGATCGTAGATGCCAACTGCTCGAGAGTTAGATACGAGAGATCGATATCCTCAGGCTCCTCAGAAGGAGAGATCAGAGGTATGCGTGTTGGTTCACGATCCTCGGGGATATCCTCTGGTATTACCATCTGTTCTAGCGTGTCCCAACTCCAACCGATAAGTAGGATAGTCGCCACTGAACAAGTCAGACACGCCGCCATAATGACAACCAATGCGATGACAAACCACTTTACGTTTGAATTGCTGTTCGAACCCATCCATCCCCTCCTGACGCAGAATTTCCAGCATTATATCGGAAAAACGTGCCCTGTTTGTTCAATCATTAGTACTGCTGGGCAAAGTTATCCTATTAGGGTCTTCATTAGATACTGTGGGAAGTTGACTTGTGATTCTCCCGCACTGGATAGGGGTTGTTGGATTTTGTGGAGGCAGGAGATGATTGCTTCGGCACTTCGTTTCTCGCAATGACAAGTACGGGAAGGGCTCTGCACCAATCAATGTCATTTCGAGCCCTTCGGCTTCGCTCCCCACTCCCTTCGGTCGGGGACTTCGCCCCCCAAAGAACGGGGGACTTCGCAGGACAGGCGTCGCCCTATCGGGCTCCTCGCAATAACAAGGATGGGAAGGGCTCTGCACCACCAAATGTCATTTCGAGCGAAGCGAGAAATCCCTATGATGTCGCTCTTGCAGACTCCATTTCTGAAGATGAAGGAATGACAATTCCACTGGGGAGGCCTGAGCAGTTACCATTGATTAAACAAAGAATAGGGCCTACCCACGGTCTACGGCTAATGTGGTGTCGTCGGCGCGGACGACAGGCAACTGAACAGTAAAGCGGCTGCCCCGCCCTGGTTCGCTCTGTGCGACCAGCCGTCCCTGGTGACTGTGTACAATCTCACGGGTGATAGCCAGACCAAGACCCACGCCTCGATCCATTCCCCCCGAGCGAGCCTTATCCAATTGATAAAAGCGCTCGAAGATGCGTGAGAGTTCTTCCTCCGGGATACCAGGTCCGGTGTCCTCAACATGGATCGAAATCCACCCCTCCGCATACTCACCCCACAGGGACACCTGCCCGCCTTCAGGGGTGTGTTTAATGGCGTTGTCGATTAAGTTCATAAAAACCTGCGCCAGGCGATCGCCGTCACCGATCAAGACAGGAAGTTGCCCGACCTTATTGATGACATCCACCCCCGCCTCGGCGGCTTTCACACTCAGGCGTTCAACAACGGCTGAGAGAAGGACCATAATTTCAACACGATCCTGGTGAAAATCGATCTGTCCAGCGTCCATGCGCGCCAGTTCGAGCAGGTCTTCCACCAACCGTTGCAATCGTTGAGCTTCGTCATAGACGACCTGCGCCGCGCGCTGCTGCGATTCCTCGTCTTGCGCGGTGCCGTCAAGGATCGCTTGAGCGAAACCCTGAATTGAGGTCAGCGGTGTTTTGAGTTCGTGGGAGACGTTGGCGACAAAATCGCGCTGCGCTTTCCGCCCTGCCTGAACGCGCGCGACCATTTCGTTGAAAGTGAGCGCGAGACCCCGCACTTCCTCCGGACCACCTGGCTGCAAGCGTTGATCGTAATCACCCGCCGCCACAGCCCGGGAGACCTCAGACATCCGGTCCAAGGGTGCAGCAACCCAACGCGACATCAGCCATGACAGGAAGATCGAGAGGAGCAATGCAATCCCTGCAGCCTGAAGGATGGGGCGCAAGACGCCATCCCACCACAGACGCAGGTTCATCAACGTTGGGCGCGGTGAGGCAAGGATGATCCGGAAGTGTTGGACCAACGACTGGGAGACATACAGCCAGATCCCTTCACCCGCTTTGCCGAAACGCCCCCGCACGATCTCTTGCCCTATTCCGCTCTGCTGGAGCACTTCCTCAGGAACCGCACTCTCCGTTGGGCGACTGTCGGCCAGCACTTCGCCTTGTGGGTTGATGATAATGATGCGCACACCCGACATCTGATCCATTCGCTCGATCGTCGAATTCAGCTCCTCTCCCTCCAACTCCAGGAGAAGCCTCCCCTGTCCACGGGCAATTGTCGGAAGACTCCGTTCCAGGCTGAGATACACACGTTGGTCTCCGGAAGGACTTCTTAACAATAAGAACAGCAGGCTGACTGCGACGAAGAGCAGAACCAGCCCTGCAACCAGGAGATAGGTCAAGAACAAGCGGGATTGCAGCGAACGGAACACGGAAACCTCAATTTACGAGTTTATAGCCTACGCCTGTCACCGTTTCGATCCGAACCTGGTCGCTTGCCGCGATCCGCTTTCGCAAGTGGGCAACATGGACATCTACAGTGCGTGTCTGACCATAGAAATCGTAGCCCCAAACCAGGTTCAACAGCTGTTCACGACTCAAAACGATCCCCTTATGCTCCACCAGTGTGAGCAGTAAATCGAATTCTTTCGTTCTCGTTTCAACCACCTGACCGGCTACACTGACCTCCCGGCGCGCCGGGTCGATCGTCAGATCGCCAACGTGAATTGGGCTGTCATCCCGCC
>DAOWMX010000304.1 GCA_030642885.1 Anaerolineales bacterium
ATCAGCATCATCGGGGTGGTGCTCGTTAGACGTCCATTTCCACAAACGAAAGGGAACCTTCGCCTCCCCGGCCTTCTTGAACAAGTGGATGTCTTCCGTGATTCCTACGGCGTCCCCCATATCTACGCCGCGAATGCACATGACCTCTTCATGGCCCAGGGCTTTGTTCATGCCCAGGATCGTTTCTGGCAAATGGAGTTCTGGCGTCGTTCTGGTAATGGCACGCTATCTGAGATCCTCGGTCCTTCTGCGTTAGAAAGTGATCGCTTCATCCGCACTGTGGGCTGGCATCGAACGGCAGCCCAGGAGCTTGAACTGTACAACGAAGAGGAACTCGATGTATTGGATGCCTACGCTGAAGGAGTCAACGCGTATATCGAACAGAATAGCGGCAGTCTTGGCCTGGAATTCGCCGTGCTCGGTCTTACAGGAGTCAGTTTTGATCCCGAACCGTGGACCCCACTGAACACCCTCACATATGCGAAATTGATGGCCTGGGATCTGGGAGGCAACCGCAGTGCCGAATTAACACGCGCTCAAATTGCTGCCCGCCTGGGAACGGAGTCGGTAAATGAATTAATGCCTCCTTACAACGATGATTACCCAACCATCGTCGCTGATGCGGTGCACGAGGCCTCCCTCGCGGCTGTTCCGGAAGACGCCTTCGATCTGAACTTCCTTGGATTTGGCGAAGGGATCGGCAGCAACAACTGGGTCATCAGCGGCGAACGAACGGAGAGTGGTAAACCGATCCTCGCTGATGACACCCACCTCGGCATCCAGATGCCTTCCATTTGGTATGAAGTCGGTTTACACTGCGAACCCATCGGTCCCGAATGCCCATTTAACGTCGTTGGCTTCTCCTTCGCCAGCAGTCCGGGCATTATCATCGGTCATAACGACCACATCGCCTGGGGCGTTACAAATCTCGGACCCGACGTCCAGGACCTGTTCATCGAGAAGATCAACCCGGAGAACCCGAATCAGTATGAGTTCAAAGGACGCTGGGAGGACATGGAGGTCATCCGTGAGGAAATCACCGTGGCCGGTCAGGACGATCCCGAGGTTGTCAACGTTCGCATCACCCGCCACGGACCGATTATCAACGATGTGATCGGTGGGGTGGAAGAAGAGTGGTCCTATGGCTGGCAGCCGCTCGCGTTCTCCTGGACCGCGCTCCAACCAGGGACACTTGTCAAGAGCATTTGGATGATCAATGCCGCTTCGAATTGGGATGAATTCCGCGCCGCGCTATCCTATTGGGATGTTCCCAGCCAGAATTTCCTCTATGCCGATGTTGAGGGGAACATTGGCTATCAAGCGCCTGGTCGAATCCCGATTCGCGCTGCTGGAGATGGCACGATGCCCGTTCCCGGTTGGACCGGGGCGTACGAATGGGTCGGCTACATCCCCTTCGATTCACTTCCGCGAGCCTTCAACCCTGCAGCGGGCTATATTGTCACCGCCAATAACGCCGTCGTTGGCACGGATTTCCCGTATTTCATCTCCGCCGATTGGGCGCCAGGGTATCGCGCCCGACGCATTGTCGAGATGATCGAAGCGGATGAATCAATCACGGTCGAGGACGTTATGACGATGCATGGGGATAACGTCGTCGTCTATGCCCAGGATATTCTGCCCTTCCTGCTGCAACTCCCAACAACAGATGCCAAACAAGCCCAAGCTCTTGACTACCTCCGAGATTGGGACTTTAACGCCGAGCGGGAGAGCATACCGGCGGCAATCTTCGAGTCGCTGCGCGTCCACCTGGTAGATCGTGTATACGGCGATGAACTCGGAGAGCAGCTCCTTCGGCGCTCGCGTAGAGATTTATCCGTCGCTCTAAGCAGGATGCTCCCTGAAGCAGAGACTCCATGGTTTGACGACGTGACCACTCCTGAGGTGGAGAGCCGTGATGAAATCTTACTCTTAGCGCTGGGGGACACCGTCGATGAATTGTCGGAGACGCTCGGCGAGGATATGTCCAGCTGGAAATGGGGTGATCTACACACAGCGACCTTCCGCAATCAGAGCCTGGGGAGCAGTGGAATTGGCATCATCGAGTCGATCTTCAACCGCGGTCCTGTAATCGTCGACGGCACCGGCGGCGCGGTGAATGCGACCTCCTTTAGCATGTCGAATCCATATACCGTCGTTTCGGTGCCATCCCAGCGCCAGATCGTGGACCTCGAGTATTTCGAGCGCTCGCTCACAATGCACACAACCGGCCAGTCGGGTCATCCGTTCCACCCCCATTATGACGACATGATCGACCCCTGGCGGAACATCCAGTATCACCCGATGCTCTGGACGCGCGGCCAGGTGGAAGCCGACGCCGAAGCACAGCTCACGCTCACGCCATAAGCGGTGCGCCGAGGAGAATAGCGCCTCGTAACTGGCCTAATTGTCGACCTTCCAACCTCCCGCAGGTTAGAAACCTGCGGGAGGTTTACCGTACGGACATTACTGCGCAGCGATCGGAAGCTGAGCTTCCTTACTCCATCCAAATCCAATTAAACCCGGTCATGACATTTGACACCGCTGGGTGAATCATGCTAAGGTAGAGCTACATAGCTCTCTGGTACTAGTGGGGATTTCTTCCTTTAAGGAGGGGCCAGCCATGAAGTTTATCCGTACTTTGACTGCAGCGGCGTTATTCGCCGCGCTTTTCGTTCTCGCACTCCCGGCACATGCAGACTGCGGCGACGGCGATCCGACATGCCTCCTTGAGCCGCCGGTTTCGGTAGAAATACGGACCGCTTCAACCAGCGGTGATGCTTCTGTGACGGCAGCAGATAGTGGCGCGCTCACGCCGCTCGACTTCACCGTTCCCATGCCCTTGCCGCGACGCGTTGAAGCGC
>DAOWMX010000062.1 GCA_030642885.1 Anaerolineales bacterium
GACCGGATACGAGTAGAACGAGAAAGCCCATCATATAGTAAACGTCATGGAGCTTCTTCTCTTTCGAGTAGCGATTGTAGAAACGCCAGGTCAGGTACAGGGCTGCCAATCCCGTCACCAACAAAATGATTCGGTCATACCAAGTCATACGTCACTCTCCTATCGGGATAATGGATCCAGATGCTTGATTTCACCGTAATTATACAGATTTTACCCAATTGGACACAATCAAAAGCTCATCCTTGGTACAAGTCGCTCGGGGTTGCTGCCGCGGCGACGCTCTCTGCAAATAGATTGGAGTAAAAAGTCGGAAACTTATCAGGAAGTCCGCCAAAATGGGTGTAGTATTTAATTAGGTCGGCTGTGGTTTAACTCTTGTGCACAAGGAGGGTGCCAGATGGTCGCCAAGCAAGTTGCAGATTTACTTACTTTCACTCGCGGACTGCTTCTCATTATTTTTCCTTGGCTGGCAGTGACCGGAGGTCAAGAAAGCCTGTCTTTGGCCGTTATGCTGCTCATAGCGAATTGGACCGGGGATGTATTTGACGGAACCCTCGCTCGTCGAAGCAGCAAATGCTACGACACTTGGATAGGCGATCATGACCTCGAAATCGATATGGCGGTTGCGCTTGGCTTGTTGATTTACACGATGGCAACCGGCTATGTGCAACTGACCGTCGGTGTGATCTATATCCTGATCTGGGCGATGTATTTCTGGAGAGTAGGGATCCCCCGCACAATGGGAATGCTCTTCCAGACTCCAATCTACGCTTGGTTCATCTATGTTTCCCTCAAATACACACCATCGGCGGGTTTGTGGCTCGTTGCCTGGATCCTCGCAGTTGTTGTGCTCACATGGCCGCGGTTTCCGCGAGAGGTGGTGCCGGGCTTCCTGAGCGGGATGAAGGAGCACTTCGTATCAGACGAACGTCAAAATGGATAGGCAGGGCAGTTTCTTGTGTCCAAATTGCCGTGGGCTCATATCATCTCCCGTGCGCTCGATAATCGTTTTCTTAAATGGTCTCAGGCGTTTCAAGATGCCGAATAAAGGCACGGGGACAATCTCCTGGTTTGCGCGCCGTTCGGTGGATCGCCGGATATGCCCTATGGTCGCCAGTTCGCGTCCTGCCTGTTCATACGCTGCGTAAACGTCGAGTATCCTGGGAACGCGTTTTTCACGTTCTGGGTCCAGACCGTGCCCCGAAAGGCGTCCACCGTTACGCACAAGCACGCCGACCTGCGGCGCATCCATAAACTTGGAGAAAGTTTGAAAATAGGAAAGCACGTTCTTTGGCGTCTCGTTTTCCAGGTTGTCGCAGCAAACGAGCGTGACGAACGGTTTTGAACAAATCGAGTGATCCACGTGATAGAACATCAACCCGCTTCTTGATATGCGCAGATCTTTACTGTCCCCTTGGCCGTAGAACCGCTCCAAGAATGTCTTGAGCAGGCCGGACAACCCGAACACATAGACCGGAGTTGCGTACACGATGATGTCTGCCCGGCTCATCTGGCGAAATACCGCGGCTATGTCGTCCCTGGTATCGTGAACGCACTTAAGATGATGTTCTGCCGTCCGACACTTCCCGCAAGCGAGACAGCGATTGATCTTGAGGCTGGCAAGGGTGACGACTTGGCACTCGGCGCCGGCTGCTTTGGCTCCCTGGAAGAGTTTGTCAATCAGAAAACCGGTATGGCCCTTATCTCCCCGGTAGCTGCTGTTGATGGCGAGAATATTCATGTCTTGGGCTCAACCCTCGATCACCCTCTGAAGCGGTTTGATCATCTCATCTTTCATTCTCTTGTTGACTTCTTTTCTGAAGGCGGGTGATTTCGACAAAAGAGACATGAATGCGCTTTGAATGCGCATTTTGTAATTCTTCTGCGGAAAATCGAATACTCCAAGTTTCTTATAGAGCAAATAATCAGCCCGGAAGGGAAAGCGCAGGCGCCCCCAAATTTCATCGCGGAACAATTTCTTGCCCCCTACTCCCAGGAAAGTTGGTGTTTTAATATAGCCACTGTCGGCAAACTGGACGAGATTATTGGCGAGGTCTTGGAGTAAATCGTCAATTTTTGCAGAATCCCCGAATTCGTCGGTCACAATTCCGGTCAGGTTGGCGAGCTGAATCTCGACCCAGGCATCTAAAATTTGTCTGAGATTGGGTGTCTGGCTCAATGGGCCGGAGATGATGAAGCCGATCTGCTTTCCGATAAGCGACGGCGCGTGGCCGTTGAAGAAAGACCGGTCGAAGAACATCTTCCATCTCGAAGATAGGTAACGATCTTGAATCGCGCCCGCAAAAATCAGGATGTCCGCGGTCTTAAGTTTTGTATTGAAAAAATCAATATACTCATCCTTGTCGTTATAGACACATTGATTATCGTAGGCGCACTGGACACAGCCCAGACACGATCCTTTAATGTCCAAATCGTGTAAGTTGATGACTTCTACATCGCTGGAAAACGACGCCTTGAACCTTTCGACCATGCTGATCAAGTTCAATTGATGATCCTGGGAGTCGGTAACGACTACGACCTTTTTAGCGCCAGCGTCTACGGTATCCCTGGCCTCACCGGGAAGATAGTCAAAGTCTCGCCGAAATACTGGCATATGGCTCATTGAAGTGGGAGCTTTGTTTTCTATGGTCTCGAAAAACTTCCCCGCAAACAAGCCCAGGCGTTCTCTCTCCGCTACTTTCCGCAGATCACCCATATCGGCAGAAAACGACCCCGCGAATTTCATATTCAAATCGTCACAGACCGCGTGGATATAGTTATGCGCCGTATGGTCGAAGAAATGGATGGATGTGGTCAGACAGGCGGTGTATTTATTCGCAAAAACAGATTCAACATTTCTTTCAAAAATCAACTCGATGAAGCGTTTGTAATTGGCCGGCACGAGAAAGTAATAAACCGGAGAAGCCCACAAAACGCCGTCCGAACCCTTAACTTCATCGAGAATCTCTTGAAAAGCGCGCTCATCTGACTCTATCTTCTTAATTCTCTGTGAGATGTTGATGAATTTCAGGGCGTGTTGCGGGAATTCATTTTGGATGTAATGAACATATTGCATGGTGACGCTGGTCATCCCTTTTGGACTGCCATTTAGAACCGCGATCTTCATCAGCAACGCTCCTTTTCCACCGCGCCCTCTACGTAAAATGGATTTGTGTTCAAATAGCGAACATCCTTATGCTCTCTTGGTATTCTCCGTTTGAATTTCACAGCAGGATAACCAAGCATCAGACAGCTATAAACATTGTTTTCGACAGGTATTCCATACTTATGTTTTACTTCCGCGTTCATATTAACGATGGGCGGAATCATCCCACTAAAAATTGAACCCAATCCAAGCGCATGGGCAGCTATGCAAGCATAGGATGCAGCGAGCCAGCAGTTCTCTACGATGCAGACGCCAAGTTTGTTCCCATGAAAGAGAATAATTACAGGCGCATCAAAAGCGAATATGTTTTTTCCAGAGTCGGTGGCTTCGCAGCAAATACTTGCCGAGGGCAGAGCGTGACTGGTTAATGCGTGATACTGGTTTGCGCCGGCAACTCTCCCTGAAACAACCCGATAGATCGGATTGTTCATTGATTTCATTGTCTTTTTCCAGCAGCGAACAATATCCTGGTATAGATCATCGATGTGTTCTCTCTTTGAGATGACCAAGACCTCGGTGTTTGTGGGCGGCGAACCGATAGGTGTCAGGGCAGATGCCCGAATCACCTTATCCAATACCTCGCGGTCGATGCCCTTATCCTTATAACTCCGAATAGATCTTCTGGAAGACAGCAGTACTTCTAAATCCTCAAAACCCATCTTGGTATCTGAGGGTGCAGCAAATTCGCTGTAGTCCAATCCTGCGATTTGGATTGATTGGGACGGACAAACCGACATGCAAAGCCCGCATTGACAGCATCCCCAATCGGGATAGTCCATGATTTTTGCTTTTCCCTTGCTCATCTTTAGTATCTTTCTGCTGCACACTTTTAAGCACAACCCGCACCCTGTGCAGGTGTCGGTGTTGATCTCAATCATAGAGTTCATGGGTCAACCCTTTGCTGTCTTGCGCCTGATATTGTTCGGTTTCGGCAATCGGCATGAATGCATCAATACTCTTCATCCTCGATCGCTATTTACTCGTCGTTCATGCCCTCAATTTTCTCGATTGTCTCTTCGCACCATTCAATCCAACCCTCTTCAAACTTGATGCCCATCTCCAGGGTAAGTTCCCAAAATTCGCCATCCCGTTTCATGCCGGTGGCTTCGATATTCTCGTGGATATGATTGCGCACCGTCTCTTGATAGTCGACTAACTGCGCTTGGTGTAAAGCTAATTGGTGCTGTAATTGGGCTAGAACATCTTCCTTCTTCAGCATCCCGGCGAAGAAAACCTTAATCAGAAAGGAAATCCGTATCTGAGGTGCGTCTTCAAGCTCGAGCAGCCAGTGACGCAGCTCATCGCGCCCGGAGTTTGTGATGTGGTATACCTTGCGGTTAGGCTTGTCGTCCTGGAATTCCACGTCCATCGTCAGCAAGCCTTCTTCCTTCATCCTGGTTAGGGTGGGATAGATCTGGCTGAGTTCGGCGTTCCAAAAATGATCGATGGAGTGGTCGAAGCGCTGCTTCAAGTCGTAGCCGGTCATGGGTTGGTAGCTCAGGAAACCTAACAGAGCATATTTTAATGACATGGTGCTCTCCTTATCATCCCCAAGCGCTATAGATCTATCACTACAATAAATATGATATATATAAAGTGTTATATATAATATAATCATTGATTGTTGTTGTCAATCATGGGAATTATGAGGACAATCTTTGAATTATGATGAAAAGGCTTGGTCCATTTGTGTGGTCTGTCGGGTTGTCACCTAGCCACACTTAAGATCGCATGGATGATAGGTCTCGCAGGTTGGACGATTCGTCCTGATCCACCGGAATCAAAGTATAGAGTGATTTGAAATGGCGAATTGCACGGAATAGCGATCAAGGGCTGGGTCGACTGGCGGGAACTTGAGAGATTGGCCGGGCGTCCTTATGCTGTGCGCCGGAGTAAAATTGTAGTGAAGGAAAGGGAGGCTGTTCGATGAAACAGAGAATATGGATAACAGCAATGGCTGTGGTGTTTATCCTCCTCGCAGGGTGTACGCTGGGAGCGCCGAAGGACTCAGGAGAGTTCATTCGCGGAGAGGCCGTGGTGGAGGATGTCGAGATCTTGTTTCTTGAATCTTTCCCACTTGGGGTCCATGCCGTCGCCAGCGGATACCTCCCCGATCCATGCACGGAAATTGACGAGATCTCTGTTGAGCGTAAGCGCAACCACTTCGAAGTGCTCATCACGACCGTGCGCGAGGCAGAAGTGATGTGTGCTCAAGTGCTCGAGGCGTTTGAGCAAAATATCCCCTTAGATGTTTATGGGCTGCCCGCCGGGGATTACACAGTGACGGTCAATGGGATAGACGCTGAATTTACCTTCACCCAGGATAACAGCTTGCCCGATAGCTAAGTACGAGATCCCGCTGAATTAAGAAACAAAGGGCTGCCCTAAAAAGACAGCCCTCTTTTTGTTAACAGCTCCGGCGAGATTAGGAGGCGAGGAGCTTGTCGAGCTGTGCTTTAGATTGTGTCTCGACTTCTACGTGCACGCTGCCGCCGTGCGAATCCATCGTTACGACAGCGGGGAAATCCTTAACGTCGATCACCCATATCGCCTCCGGAACCCCGAAATCGAGTTTGTGGACTGTGAGCACCTGCTGAACAGACTGCGCGATCAATGAAGCAGCCCCGCCGATCGCGTGCAAATACACTCCAGGCACATCGCTGCAAGCTTCCAGCGTTTTCGGTCCCATCCCACCTTTGCCAATAACGGCCTTGATGTTGAAATGCTGCATCACATCACCCTGGTAGGGTTCCTCGCGGATGCTCGTTGTCGGACCTGCGGCGACGAAGGAATAAGCGCCAGTATCCAGGCCTGCGACGACAGGTCCGCAATGGTATATAGCGCCGCCATCAAGGATGGGCTTTAGCGCCTCATAGACCTCTGCGTCGTCGCCCGCAGGCTTGCGGCTCTTCTTGACGAAGGTGTCTATCATCCATTTGTGTACGGCATCGCGACCGGTAATCATTACCCCGGTGAGGGAGACCGAATCGCCAACTTTCAACGCCCGGATGACATCATCCTTAATGGGTAGCGTGATCTTCTGCATGGGGTCCCTCCCTCATTCGTAGATTGTTTCATCGCCGTGGACGGTCATGCGCCGCCGCCGGTGAGCCCAGCACATATAGGAGACAGAGACGAAATAGCTGGCCGGAAGCCGGTGCAGGCTCTTGGCTTTCACACCCAAAACCGTCGTCTCGCCGCCGAAACCCATCGGTCCGATGCGAAGTTGATTCGCATCTTGCGTGAGTCGATTTTCGAGCTTCGCCAGTTCTGAATCTGCGTTTTCATCGTCGAGTTTACGGAAGAGAGCTTCTTTCGAGGCGTAGTAAGACGAGCCGCGATCCCCGCCGATGGCCACACCAAGCACGCCGGGGGCACAGCCTTTTCCCTGTGCGTTGAACACAGCATCCAGAACCACTTTACGCACCCCCTCAAGATCCCGACCGGCGCCGAGTCGCCCGTTCGGCAGCGAGTATTGGGCGCCAACGTTTTCACACCCCCCGCCTTTTAATATCAGATCAACAATTAGATCTTCCCCTTCGGTCTCTTCGAAGTGAATTGTGGGGAAAGCTGGATCTCCAAGATTATCCCCGCTGTTCTTCCCGGTAATTGTGTCGACAGCATTTGGCCGCAGGTAAGTCTTTTTCGTGGCTTCGGCGACTGCGGTGCGGATCTGCCCCTTTAGTTTCGTTGTGCTCCATCCCGGGGGATGTTGAACATAGAAGATCGGCGTGCCGGTATCCTGGCAGATTGGCGTTGAGTTCTTCCGTGCCAGGGCGACATTTTCGAGGATCGTATCGAGCGCGCTTTGTGCCGCCGAGCCTGGTGCCTCTTGTTCTCGAGCGCGCTTCAAGGATGCTTCAACATCGGGGGGTAGGTCGGTTGAAGTTAAGCGGACGAGTTCGAGGAAAGCTTCGGTAAGATCAGGCATAATTCGCCTCCCTGCGTTGAACGATGATCGATATAACCTGTGAGTTGTTGGATCACCCAATTGTGAACGGAAAAACAGCGACTCTATAGTGATGAATGGCAGATCTTCTGTGAAAGGGTGTAAGGTTTTTATTGAGTCGTAGAACGAGGCCTGATGTCAAGTTGTGCAAGACGCGCGTGCCAGCGTAAATGCATAAAGATTTATTTTGGGCTGACTTTGATGGCTTGCTTCTTAATAATCATTACGGGTCTGTCTGCAGCGGTGACGATCTGATGGGCGAGATTGTCGAGTACGAGTCGCTCCCAGAAACCGTTTTGATGCTCGCCGATGACGATCAAGTCATACTCACCGCCGCGGGCTTCGGCGATGATCTCGTCGACGACGAGACCGTGGCGCACCTTCGCTTCAATGTCCTGCTGCAATTCATCCAAGACTTGAGTGTCTTGATCTAATATCTCTCCTTCGGGCGTCTTGGCTTCAATAAGTTCATCTGCATCGGCCCGCAGTTGCCAACCGTTCACACCGGGTCCAGCGCTGATTTGGGACATTACGTGCAGGACGGTTAGGTGTGTATCCTCAAGTAGGAGATCTGAGAAGAGCTGCTTGAATTGATCGAGAAGGGTACTGCTGTCGACGCCGCTGTCACAGATCAGGATCCTCTTGGGTAGTACAGCTTGCCCCTTGACCACAATCACCGAGCTCGGCCCATGCTCGAGCACCCACTCGCCGGTTGGTAAGAGAAGTCGCTGCAGTAGATTTTCTCCAAATCCCATCCCGATAACAACCAGATTGTACATACCCTCCAGGGCTTCTTGTACGGTCTCCTCTGCTATATTGCCAACACGCGTTCTGGTTTGGAATTCAAATGTTCTTGCAGGAAGGGATGCCGTCGCCATATCGAGAATCTTCTCTGCATTCGCCAGATCTGATTCGCGTTTAACGACTGCTAGAATGGTCAATTTAGCGCCGGCAGCCTCTGCAAGTTTGGCGCTTAGGTGTACGACCCGTTCAGAGTGTGGCAATCCATCCGTTGCGATCAGGATGCGCATAATGTCCATTCCTCCTAGAAAAACATCAGGGTGATCGGTATAACGAAAATGATCAACAAGAAAATAATCATATTGCGTTTCTTAGCAATAACGAAATCAACCAATCCAAGGACCGCCCTTTCGTAGCGATGGAAGCTTGTGATGAGCAGCACGATGGAGACAACTGCAATGCTGACCATGGACGTGAGAACAATGGTGAACGCATGCTGGTTGTCCAGCAGAAGAGCGGCAAACAGCGTGTCGATAAATGTAGTGACGTTTGCCCCCATGATGTAAGGAACCACGTTCTCCCGGCGTATGAAGCCCCGGTTGCTGAGAGGAATAAGGATGCTCAGTGAAACACTGACGGACATCGAAATAAGCGTGATGCCCGCACCGAGCAAGAACATTACCCAGGGTTGATAAACGATGCGAGAGACCCGGCCTACTCGGCTTTCCTTAATCGCCATTTGTGGGAGGCAGCGGTCAAAGAGATTGAAACTCAGCATGATGATGATGAAGCCGAAGATGAAAAGACTCCATGCTGGAAAATAGCGATCAATTCCTGAGATGATGGGCGAGAAAAGAGTGTCCATCAAGGACTTGATCGAGATAGTTGAGTCCCAGTGGATCGAGTCCAGCGTTCCCGCTCGCAAGATGGCGCCGCCGAGAACGAGTGCGATGAGATAGGTTGAGCCGGTCACAACTAAAGCCAGGAGTCCCATGCCCAAATTTGTCCCGCGATCACGCCCTCGCAGCACGTAAATAAAGCCAATGAAAAGAACGATGAAACTTGCGCCCATACGACTGCCCGTAATCATGGTGAATGCGGAGAGCTTGTCGATGACCCCGCTATCAAAAAAGGTCAGCGCCGCAGCGGCAACAGGCGAGCCGCTCATGATCAGGTAGGCGAACAACCAGCCAAAACCCAGGCTGTTTAGAGGGTTATCTACCTTGAGTGTATCGCGGATGAATGACGAATAGCTCTGGGCGCCCTCCTTCATTAACAGGATGGCGAGGATGAAGAGCGTCAGGCTGATGAAGAACAGCAGGATTTTTCCGCCCCTACGGGCGAGCGTTGGCAGAACTCGCCTGGTTTGAGCATCGGGGAGTACGGATAGCTCAGCGGCGCTTGGTTTAGAGTTTGATAAGTTGCTCAAGGACATTTACCTTTTTTCGAGCACATCCCTGAAGCTTTCGAGTGTATTTACCGTCGGTTCAATCTTTGAGCTCAATACCGCTTTGCTTATACAAAGCTTGAAGCGCTTGAGCCGGGGCTGCTGGTGTCTGTGGTGCGGTGCTTCTATATCTACTTAATCGCAGTATACCATCGCGATATATTTGAGCAATTATTTACCGCAATGCTGCGGGTTGGGTTTTTATTCACCGGCGACGAATTATCAATTTAAGACCATGATGTGTGCTGCCAGAAGATAGGATCCTGAAATCGTGTTACACTGCCGGCGATGGATACCAAAGAC
>DAOWMX010000087.1 GCA_030642885.1 Anaerolineales bacterium
ATCCAGATCCGGCTAATTTCTTGCTTGTGGGTTCAGCATCTATTCCGACAAATTGGAGCAATGATACTTATAACAGCTTGGTTGAGAAAGCCAGGCGCATAACCGACCAGGAAGAACGGATGAATCTTTATAAGCAGGCGGATAAGATCCTGGTCGAGGAGGCGGCGCTCATGCCCCTCAACTATGGAAAGATGCACATATTTGTTAAGCCCTGGGTTAGCAAATGCCCAACATCCGCGATTTATATATTCGACTGGAAGGACGTTATTCTCGAGCCGCATTAGACATCATAAATCCGAGCGGAAATATCCATATATAATTATTTTGAGAACGACCCATCTGGACTTGATGGGTTGGGTGAAGGCTAAGGTTCGCAATTACGCTACGCCAGAGGACTCAGGAATTGTCTAAAGGAACAGTTCAAAGCATTTTCCCTGAAGGGACCGTTACATTCCTCTTCACGGATATCGAAGGCTCAACCGAACTGCTGAAGCAGCTCGGCGATGGATACGTGACGCTGCTCTCGGAACAGCGCGATATCCTGCGTGATACCTTCTCCCGCTGGAACGGCCGGGAAGTCGACACGCAGGGGGATGCTTTTTTCTACTCCTTCATAAGAGCCACTGAGGCAGTTAATGCCGCCGTTAATGCAAAAGAGGCCTTAACTTCCCACGCTTGGCCAGAAGGGGTGGAAGTGCGGGTGCGCATGGGGTTACATACCGGCGAACCGCTGACGTGGGATGAAGGCTACGTGGGCATGGATGTTCACCGCGCGGCGCGCATCGCCCACGTGGGTCACGGTGGGCAGGTGCTGTTATCCGCGACGACGGCGCCGCTCGCGCGCGGGGAGCTGCCCGAGGGCGTTGCCCTTCTCACTCTGGGTCGCCATCGTTTGAAGGACATGAAATACCCGGAGCGGATCACCCAGCTCGTGATCGATGACCTCCCCTCCGAATTTCCTCCTCTGACCTCACTCGAAGCCCTTCCCTCCGATGATCCTCTATCTTTGAAGTCAGCACATCTCCCTGCCTTCCTCGAAGAAGCCGAAGCAGGACCCCAGCCCCCTGTTTTCGTCGCCCGCGAGCGGGAGTTAGGGGTATTGAATTCTTTTCTCAAAAATACGGTGCAAGGAATGGGGAGAGTGGTTTTTGTGACTGGTGGACCGGGACGGGGGAAGACAGCGCTCCTTGAAAAGTTTGGCCGACTATCGATAGATCGTTATCCCGACCTCCTTGTCGTGGGGGGTGAGTGCAACACATACAGGGGGATCGGCGATCCTTATCTACCCTTCCGACGAATGATGGCTATGCTTTCTGGCGATGTGGAGGCTGAATGGGTCTCCGGTGCAATCAACCGGGAAGACGCGCTCCGATTGTGGAAAACGATGCCCTTCTCCACCAGAGCGATCGTAGATTATGGGCCCGATTTGATCGATTCCTTCCTCTCCGGACGAGACCTGGTGAAGCGGGTGAATACTGCGGTTGAAGTCCGATCCAGCTGGCAGGAACGCCTGGGCAAGCTGGTGGAGCGCGATCGAGCGGGAACACCCGATATCGAGCAGCGCAATCTCTTTGAACAAGTTGAGCACGTGCTGAAGACCATTGCAGCTGATCACCCACTTCTCATCATTCTGGATGACTTGCAGTGGGCGGATGGCGCCTCTCTCAACCTGCTTTTTCATCTGGGACGGTGTTTAGAGGGTGCGCGGATTTTGATCGTGGGAGCCTTTCGACCGGAGGAGGTCGCCCTGGGTCGCGGGGATGGCCCGCATCCGTTGGATAAGATCCTGGCCGAGTTCAAACGCCAGTTCGGTGAGATAGAAGTTGATCTGGGAAAGACCGCAGAAGACGAGTCCCGTCATTTTGTCGATGCCTACCTCGATAGTGAACGCAATCGCTTGTCCCCCGACTTCCGAGCGGCGTTGTTTGCGCATACAGAAGGACATCCGCTTTTCACGGTGGAACTGCTGAGGAATTTGCAGGAACGGGGTGACATCGCCCAGGATCCAGATGGCGAATGGGTAGAGAAGGGTGAACTCGATTGGTCCGTGCTCCCCGCGCGAGTCGAAGGTGTGATCGAGGAGCGTATTAGCAGATTGGAGGATGATCTGAAAGAGACGCTCACGGTGGCGAGTGTGGAGGGTGTGGATTTCACGGCCCAGATCGTCGCCCGGGTGCGGGAGGTGAAAGAGCGAGCGCTTGTGCGTCAGTTGAGCCAGGAGCTGGATAAGGTGCATCGTCTGGTGCAGGAGCATGGCATCCTGGAAATATTGAAGCATCGGCTCTACCAATACCGGTTCCGTCATCAAATGTTCCAGAAGCACCTTTACAATGGCTTAGGGGATTTTGAGCGAACCGAGCTGCATCGAGAAGTGGGTTCAATTCTCGAGGATGTCTATGGAGATCGAGCGAGAGACATTGCGCCTCAGCTCGCATTTCACTTTTCCGAGGCAGGCGATTCTGAGCGAGCGCTAGAATATCTCCTTCAGGCTGGGGATCAAGCGCGGATGGTGTATGCTAACGCTGAGGCAATTCGTTTTTATCGACAAGCGCTTAAGTTTATTGAAGGTAGTAAGCAGAGTGAGGAACGAGCCAGAATCTTGCTGAAATTAGGCTTGGTCTATACTGCGAATTTTGAACCGGAATTAGCAACGGGGGCGTTTAATGAAGCGTTCGAAATTTGGGATTCAAGCTTTCAAGCCGATTTAAGAACCATGCCAAGAAAGACATTTAATATTCTGCGTCTAGCTGTATCAGAGCCTAATAGTTTAGACCCCGGTAAGTTGCGAGACGATTTCTCGATATTTCTAGCAAATCAACTATTCGAAGGATTGGTTACCATTGATACAGAATACAATGTACTTCCAGCTGTTGCGTCTAGCTGGGACGTATCTAGTGATGGTCTTAGATACATTTTTAATATTCGAAAAGGGATGAAGTGGAGCGACGGCTCAGATCTCAATGCGATGGATTTTGAATACGCATGGAAGAGAAATATTGCGCTTCGAGAATATCCATCCATGTCTCATCTCCTATATGTGGTTAAGAATGCAAGAGCTTATGGAGAGGATGGAACCTTCGATGAGGGGCAAGTAGGGGTAAGTGCGTTGGATGAATACACGCTTGAAGTACTGTTAGAAACACCTACTGCGTTTCTACCACACCTTCTTGCACATCCTGTGGCCGCTCCGCTTCATAGACAGACAATCGAAAGCGGAAATCAACCATGGACAAGTCTTGAAAACATTGTCACAAATGGTCCATTTCTATTAAGAGATTATGAATCGAAGAACCGCATTGTCCTTCAACGGAACCCTTATTATCAGGGGCGTTTCCCGGGAAATGTCTACCGGGTCGAATGTCCATTGATAACTGAATATGACTCGATACTCGATGAATACGAAAACGGACACCTAGATGCTGTTGATATGATTGCTTCGGATCTGGGGACCATGGCTCTAGCAAGAGAAAGATTTCCAGATCAATTCTCCCTCATCCCCCAGCTGTCTACCTTTTATCTAACTTTTCGGAATGATGTACCTCCTTTTAGTGATGTCCGGGTTCGTCGAGCATTCGCCCATGCGATTGACCTGGAGAGGCTGGTAGATGAGACAACGGACGGGATGTATCTTCCGGCATCGGGGGGTTTCATCCCGCCGGGTATGCCAGCACACTCTTCAGACATAGGTCTTCCTTTCAATCCTGGATTAGCTCGAGAGCTTTTAGCACGAGCTGGATATCCCGATGTAAAAGGATTTCCGAATATCACTTGGTTCCATATTGGCGGAAAGGTGGATAATCTCGTCATTCCCTGGCTCCAAGATGCCTGGTCAAACGTGCTTGGGATAAAAGCACAGACAATCCAGATGACATGGAATGAATTCTTGGAACGACGTGAAACTAAACCATCTCATCTAACAGTGAGTGGGTATTCAGCGGATTACCCCGACCCCGACAATATGTTGCGGGTCACCTTTCATAGTCAGGATGGAATTAATCCACCAAGATGGCACAATCCTCAATTCGATTTACTTGTTAAGAAAGCTACAGAAATTATCGATCCGCCTGAAAGATTGAAACTCTATCAGGCCGCGGATCATATACTGGTAAATGAGGAGACGGCTGTTTTCCCGCTCTACTACACTCAGGGCCGAGCGCTTAATAAACCTTGGATCGAGAGACCAAAAGTTCCGCCGTCAATGCTGCAATTGAAGGAGGTGATGATCGAGGAAGAGTAGAGATAATCGTCTTCAATTTCGATGATCCAATTTGCGTGCGCCGAATGGAGGGTGAGTAAATGGCACAGATTCCATACCCAGATAAAAGATATCGGGCCTGGATACTTCTTCAAGTTGAGTATTCGGATGACCTGGTAAAAGCGATAATTGCCCTAGATACTGGTGGGGACGAGCGAATAATCATCAGGGTAGACGGAGTTCAGGCTCTGCAAGATGGAGTATTCAATCTTGTCGTCCCTGTAGATGCAGATTCTGATGATGAGCTTACAAATGTCGTCAATGATATTCTAGCTGTGGCGAAACCCGCATCTCATGAAGTGTATGAAGTTATTCAAGAGTTCCCGAGGCCTTCTCACCTCGCAGATGGTTTCATCACGCTGCGTGAAGCTATGGATGATCCCACTATCCCTGGAAAGATTGTGAAAGTTGGGCGTCAGCGCAACAGCCCGGGCGAGAATCCCTGGGGATAAGCGATCTAGCTTGGTGAACATACGATCCATGCGCGGAACCTACCAGATTTGCATTTAACCGCCTTCGTCCGAAGGCGGTTTTTGTGCAATAATAGAGCTATCAAGTTACAGGCTCGCACACATCGCAGCGCGCATCGCCGGGGGTCCAATCGCAGCCTGTACATTTTTGGAACAACCATCCTTCGCCAAAGCCCCTCCAATAAGTGCATACGCATACCGTTTCCCCGTTTATTGTAGCCGTTGGTGGTTTAAATTTCGGACTGGTAGAAAACAAATAGTATGGACCAAGATGTCATCCGCTCCGTTTCCATATTCTCCTCACTGCCCGACAAGGAGGTCGAGCATCTCGCCGAGACTCTCGACCTGAAGGAGATACCCCAAGGAACACTGCTCCTGGAAGAGGATGCTCTGGGGGATTGCTATTACATCCTTGTCGACGGCGAGGTTGAAGTCCTTAAAGCCCTGGGAACAGCAGACGAGCGCTTGTTGGGCGTGCGTGGACCGGGGTCCTTCATCGGAGAGATGAGCCTCTTCAGCGAAGATAGTCTACACACCGCCAGCGTCCGCGCACGAACGTCTCTCGAACTGCTGGAAATGAGCCCTGAGGACCTCGGTGGCCTGCTTTACAGGCAGCCGAAGTTCGTCTACGAGATGATGCGTGTCATCAGCCAACGTCTGGATGAATCAGAGAACATAACGATCCAGGAGCTGCATCAGAAGAACATCCAATTGACCCAAGCCTATGAGGAGCTGAAAGCAGCTCAAGCCGAGATCATTGAGAAGGAAAAGCTTGAGAAAGAACTGGAAGTCGCACGGGAAATCCAGCTGAGCATTCTCCCCCAAGAATTTCCAAAATGCCCTCGGCTTGACTTCGGCGCCTGCATCGTTCCCATGGCCGCAGTTGGGGGAGACTTTTTCGACTTCATTCCCCTGGACGATGACAGATTCGGCATCGCCGTAGGTGACGTGACCGATCATGGGGTTCCGGCAGCACTCTTCATGGCGCTTACGGCAACTTTGCTGCGTGTGGAAGCCCGCCGGACCGTTTCTCCAAAGGATGTGTTGACGGAGGTCAATCGACTT
Source organism: Anaerolineales bacterium (assembly GCA_030642885.1). GTDB lineage: Bacteria > Chloroflexota > Anaerolineae > Anaerolineales > E44-bin32 > E44-bin32. Next base: position 5,791 of record DAOWMX010000087.1, read on the forward strand.
TTGTTGAGCATGAACGAAGCGGGGATGTTTGTCACGCTCCTCTACGGCATCCTGGACTGCAAGAAAAAAACCTTCCACTACGCTCGCGCCGGGCACGAACTTCCCCTCATCATGAACCCAAAAGGCATGTGGGAGAAGGTAGATCAAGCAACAGGACAACCTCTGGGTTTGTTCGACGAACCGTTAATCGATGAGCAAACCTTCGACCTGCCAAGCGATAGCCTGCTTGTCCTGTATACCGACGGCATTCCTAATGCATTGGATAAGAAAAATCAGAGGCTCGGCTTGGAGAATTTCCTCGCCGCAATTTCAGGAGAAAAGAGCCAACCCGCGCAGGAAATATGCACCCTGGTTCTGGAAAACATGGATGAGTTCCGCGGTGAAGAAGACCCATACGATGACGTCACGCTAGTCGCCGTTAAGATTCGATGACATGGACAGAGAAGTGAGCTGCCACATAACGATAAATCACACACAGGACCAGAGACGCGCAGCTCGGCCAGCAAACAGAACTGCCCTAGCAGTTTCCGATTGAACGTTAACGGCCATCAGGAAGTGCTCCAGACTTTTGGGGATCTCCCGCGCCAGGCGGTTGCGCTCTTTCGTCGTCGCCAGCTCCTCGACTTGTACGGCGTAAGCGCCGAGCGCGAGCATGGTGAGTTTGATCGGAGATGTAAACGGCTCCGAAATCATAAAGAGCGTTGGGATGTAGCCGGCGACGACGACCAGCACAAGGACCAGGGACATCGCCCGGCCGCTCGTTGTTGGCGACTGGGATTGAGCTTCTTCCAAGGTGTTCATGATAATTCTCAGTCCGTTGAGATCTATCGCCGCTCACCCGATCGCTGGAGTAGGGGAACATCGAGCGGTGATCTTTGCGTTAATGTAACCCTGATTTGCGCCACTTTGGAATCACCAACCTTTATGCGCTACATTAGGCATGCCTAGGTTACAGCGGCTAATGTTGGAGTGCTTTCTTGAAAAGAAGGAGGGCAGTAGTTTATTTGCTCGTACTGAACCAACATCGACTCGATGCCTGACATCTCAGGATATCGTACGCCGCTATTGACGGCTTTGCTTTGACTGAACCATGACACAGGGGCGATGGCTACGCTTTTTAGAGAAATCTGCTTAATTTATGGGACAAGCCATCAAGGTCGTCGCCCACAGGAGATTTTCCAGGATAACATGGGCAGACTTGGCTCTTTCCTCGACGCTCGCTGAGGCCGTGTTGCAGTCGTCGCTGGCTAATCCAGAAATCTGCAGCCTGTACTTCTCGCCCACCGTGACGGTTGCGCTCTTGATCTCGATCTCCGCGCCGATATCCTGCACGAGGAATTCAAACTCCTCCGGAGAAGCTTCACGATACTCGACACCTTCTGGGCAATGCACCTCTTCAGTTTTGGTCCCCTGGTTGTAGGAAACTGCACAGTTCGCATTACTCTCGGCGATCTTCAATGTCTCGGCATTCCAAATCCTGACTCGCAGAGTACCTTCAGGGCTGAAGCTCTCTTTGTTAATTACCACACTGAAAGTCACGTTTTCTCCCGATCCGCCAAACGGCGACACAATGCTGCATCCTGCGAGAAAGATCAACAGCGCGGGAAGAAGGAAAATTCTTATGGACGCACGATTCATGATGCCCTCCCTACTTATAAGTATGACTCTTTCCGATCCTGGTTTGTTCCCACACATTCAAGAGGATTAAATCAACCCCCTCACGGTTTGATCCAATCCATAAGGAAATTGATCTGATCGGTGTGCCCACATTTAAGATGCGGCTGCATTGCTAATGAGCGAAAAATGTAGAGGTTTCAGCTATCCCAGAAGCGCCCTGAGATAACGCCGAACTGTGAACCGCTGACCCGAAAGGATCATCTGCGTTCGGAAAATCTTCCCCGGGATTGTACTTCTTTCATAAAGAGAGCTCTCTCGAGAATCATCATAGGGATTTCTCGCGGAGTTTATCCTGCGAAGTCCCACGTAGTTTGTGGGGCGAAGGCCCCCGTTCCGCTCTGCGCCCCTCGCGGAGCATCCAGTAAGGGCGAAGCGAAGCGGAGAGGGGTTTGGGAGGCGAAGTCCCCAACCGAAGGGAGTAGGGAGCGAAGTCGAATGGGTTCAGCATGACAGGTTCCTGCATCGTGTCATTTCGAGAAGCGGAGGACGCGTAGCGTACGAAACGACGAGAAATCCCTGAGACGCATCAATTCACGGATCAAGAAACTGGGTAAAGGATCCCTTTCGGAGTTATGCACGAGGTTATCCCTCGATAACCAATACTACCAATCGTAATACTCCAGCGTCGGGGCATGATCTGAAAGAGGGATCAACGGCTGAACATCCTCACCCAAAACATCAAAAAGAAGCAATAGGTGGTCTGCGCCGGTGATGCGGTCACCATCGGTAATGAATTCAAAATATAGATAGAGGATACCCGAACCATCGTCCGCGAAGACGGGAAGGCCCGCAGCTCCAACGCTATCTGTTATAGCTTCAACTTTCCCAGATAAATCCACCGTGTAAATATTCCAGGGCATGAGCTCCCGCCAGTGTTCGAGGAGAATATCCACGTTAGCGATGTCGGTCCATCGCCGCTCACCTTCGAACCGGCTGAAGGCGATTTTTTTACTATCCGGGCTCCAACTAGGATCGTGGTCCGACTGCCA
>DAOWMX010000250.1 GCA_030642885.1 Anaerolineales bacterium
CATGGATGTGCCCGATCTCGAAGCAGCGAAGACCAAGATACTCGAGCATCGTGATGAGATCCTCGCCGAAGTAGATCGAGTTGACCCAATGATCCTCTCCTTAGGCGGCGGTGCTCGCGACCTTGAAATCCGTATCCTAACGGAGACACCCGCGGGCCCGATGTTGATCGTTCATTTAATCTACGACACTCGAGATGCAATGGGGGCGAATGCGATCAACACCGCCGCAGAACGCCTCAGCCCAATGCTCGAATCGCTAAGCCAGGGAAGAGTACATTTAAAGATTTTGTCTAACCTGGCGGACCGTCGCCTGGCGAAAGCGTCATGCACAATCCCAACAGATGCCCTGGCTTTCGAAACATTTTCTGGTTCGAGCGTTCGCGATGGCATCATCGAAGCCTGGGCTTTCGCTGCAACCGATCCGTATCGGGCTGCCACACACAATAAAGGGATCATGAACGGCGTGGACGCGGTAGTCATCGCTACAGGCAATGATTGGCGGGCGGTCGAAGCTGGCGCACATGCGTATGCAGCACGCTCGGGTCGGTACACATCCTTGAGCACGTGGGGGGCGGACGAGGCTGGAGATTTGGAAGGATACCTCGAGCTCCCGCTTGCCGTAGGTACAGTCGGTGGGGCAACGCGCGTGCACCCACTTGCTAAAGCCTGCCTGGCCCTTATGGGAGTCGAAAATGCACGCGAACTCGCACAGGTGATCGCAGCCGTAGGATTGGCACAAAATCTCGCTGCGCTGCGTGCACTTGCAAGCGAGGGCATTCAGCGAGGCCATATGTCCTTGCACGCTCGTCAAATCGCCATCGCCGCAGGCGCCGAGGGTGATCAGATCGATCGCATTGCCGCCAAGATGATCGCCCAGGGAACGATTCATATCAAGCACGCCCGCGAGATCGTGGATCAAGAACATCTTGAACCGTAAATAATCTCTCAAGAGATAAAATCGGGAAGAAGGATTAGGAAGGAAATCAATGACAGAGGAACGCGACCAAAAAATCATGCAGCCAAAGAACCCCGTCGGCTTTGTGGGGTATGGCGCATATATCCCCCGCTACAGGCTTCCAGCGACAGAAGTAGCTCGGATATGGAAAGGTGGCGCAGCGGGAACCCCCATCGACGAAAAAGCTGTTGCCGGCCTCGACGAAGACGTCATCACGATGTCGATCGAGGCAGCCCGCAATGCTCTTGCCCGAGCGCAGATCAACCCCGCGGACATACGCGCCGTTTGGGTGGGATCCGAATCACATCCTTATTCTGTCAAACCCACATCAACGGTCGTCGCAGAGGCAATCGGAGATACACCACACACCCTCGCCGCGGATTGGGAATTTGCCTGCAAGGCTGGCACGGAAGCGATTCAGGCCGCGATTGGGTTTACGGGTTCAGGGATGGCAAGATATGCGCTGGCAATTGGGATGGACACCGCGCAGGGCCGACCTGGAGACCCTCTTGAGTACACTGCAGGAGCAGGCGGTGCGGCTTACATCCTCGGCCCAGCGGATGAGTCTCTCGCCGTGGTTGAGGGGTCTTATTCCTATACCACAGATACCCCCGATTTCTGGCGCCGCGCAGATGAGAAATACCCCTCACATGGTGAACGTTTCACCGGTGAACCAGCTTACTTCCATCACATTACATCTTCAGCTCAGGAGCTAATGGAGGCGCTAGGGACCAAGCCGGTAGATTACACCTTCGTTGTCTTCCATCAACCCAACACGAAATTCCCTCAAAGGGTTGCCAAAACCCTGGGTTTTACACACGAGCAATTGGAAGCCGGGCTTCTTGTGCCGCGCATCGGCAATGTCTACGCTGGTTCTGCCCTCGTTGGTTTAACAGCCGTCCTGGACGCGTCTAAACCAGGCGATCGAATTTTGCTCGTCTCCTACGGCTCAGGCGCCGGCTCAGATGCGATGAGCCTGCATGTCACCGAGCGAATACTCGAAAGTCACGAGCTCGCGCCGCGCACTGAAGATTACATCAACCGTCGAACCGAGATCGATTATGCAACCTACGCCCGCTTCCGCGGAAAACTGAGTCAATAAGATGATGGCAAATAAGAATAAACCTATAAACGAAGTATTTATCATCGGCGTCGGAATGACACCGGTGGGAGAACATTGGGATCGCTCGCTGCGCGAACTTGCGCTTGAGGCAATGACCGCTGCGCGCGAGGAGACCGGAGCAATGCGGCCCGAGGCAATTTATGTTGCCAATATGCTCGCTCCAGCGCTTTCACGCCAATCTCACCTGGGAGCTCTTCTTGCGGATTTTTCAGGAATGCGGGGGGTTGAAGCAGTCGCTATCGAAGCCGCCGGAGCTTCTGGCGGTATGGCGCTGCGGCAGGCGTATTTAGCGCTTGCATCAGGCATGGTCAACACCGCATTGGTGGTGGGCGTGGAGAAGATCACTGAACGCGTAACCGCAGAGGTTGAGGCAGCATTGATTACCTCAAGCGATGCCGATTACGAATCGATTCACGGATTGACACAAACCGCATTGGCGGCGATGCTCATGCGGCGTTATGAATTCGAATTCAACGTCCCCGAGCATGCTTTTGCTGGTTTCAGCATCACTGCCCACGCTAACGGCGCAAAGAACCCCAACGCAATGTTTCGACGACCGATCAAGCTGGAAACATACCAAAGGGCGGCCATTCTCAGCGATCCGATAAATATGTTCGACGCCGCCCCGGTAGCAGACGGCGCTGCCGCCATCTTCCTGGCCCGCGGTGATGTTCTCCCCCCAAACCTGCCGTTCCCGCCGGTTCGGATCGACGCCTCCGCCTCAGCTGTATCTGCCGTCGCGGTTCACGACCGTCCGAACCCTTTATCCTTCGCTGCAGCTGAGAAAGCAGCAAGAGCAGCCTTTGATCGAGCAGAGATCAACCTGGATCAGATTGACTTCTTTGAAGTTCATGATCGCTACTCTATCTTCGCCGCACTGTCACTCGAGGCTGCGGGGTTTGCCGCCCCTGGTGAGGGTTGGAAGCTCGCTGAGAGCGGCGCTATCGCACTCAACGGCCAGATCCCGATCTGCACTTTTGGCGGCTCCAAAGCTCGTGGAGATACAGGGGGCGCCACCGGCGTATACCAAGCCGTCGAGGCTGCGCTGCAATTGCAGGGACGAGCCGGCGAGATACAGGTCGCGGATGCCAGGATCGGCATGATTCAAAGCCTCGGCGGAATCGGTTCGACAGCCGCCACACACATCCTTTCTGCCATCGAGACCCTTTGAGAGCGAGTTGATAGTTCCTGAGAGTCCAGATTGCATACACTGGACCGTGGTTGGATATCAACCCCAGAGGTGAAGAATATGGAAATTACCAGTCATTGGAGAATAAAAAAACAACGCTACTCATTGGTCGGCGAGGAGTGCCCGCACTGCTCAGCGAAGATTTTCCCACCGCGGGACATCTGCCCCGAGTGCGGCGACGAGGCGAAGGATCACTACCAGTTCAGCGGACGAGGCGAAGTCTACTCGTATACCACGCTCTATAATGCCCCTGCTGGCTATGAGGAACAGGCCCCCTACACCGTCGCCATGGTTCAACTTGAGGAAGGTCCACTCGTCACCGCTCAGCTCACCGACATCGATGTGAAAGAACCAGAAGTGGGTATGCCCGTTGAAATGGTCACCCGCAAATTGGGTTCAGAAGGTGATCGAGGCATCCTGATTTACGGCTATAAATTCCGCCCAGTCCTTGAGACTGCCTGACTCACCTATCGTTCACAAACATCA
>DAOWMX010000144.1 GCA_030642885.1 Anaerolineales bacterium
ATTAATGCAATGATAAGCCCGCTAATGGCTAGAGCAGCGGTTGAAGGAAATTGCTCGAGGATGATTTTTGAAACGGAACGATGTGTGTACAGTGACGTCCCCAGATCTCCCTGAAGGAGGTTTGATAGAAATCTGAGGTACTGAAGCCAGAGCGGTGCGTTTAAACCAAGAGAAATTCGAATCTCTTCCGCTTGCTCAGGTGAGGCAAGTCCCTGCGACAAAAGGCTCGCAACTGGATCGCCGGAGGCAAACCTCAGAGCGAAAAAGGCAAAGGTAACAGCAGCCCAAGCCGTGCCGACCCCTTCAATAAGGCGACGGATTACGGCGAGGATAGCTGTATGTCGATGAGGTTTGGAAACCATCCCTGCGCTGAGAATTTCAAGCCCTCAATTCGTTGGTGAGCGACGACGAGGTTGACATAGTCCCGTATCGGTAGGACGAGTGCGTTGTCGGCAATTGTTTGGACCACCTGATTATACAGTTCTACTCGGCGATCAGGGGCCAGGGAGGCACGAGCGGCTTCATCTAGCATCCGGTCGATTTCGGGGTCAGAGAAACCGGTCCAATTATAGAACCCATCGCTTGCGTAGAAGGAACGCAATAAATCTGGATCTGTTCCGAAGAAGTTAATCCCGATTGCGTGGTAGTCACTGCTGGATTGGAGCTCTTTGAGTGTTCCAAATCCGGGTGCGACGGTCAGTTCAACATCGATGCCAATATTCTCCCAGCCGGCCTTCAACAATTGCGCGACCTCAGAATTCGAGCCCCAGGGAGGGGCGATAAGCTTGATGACAAGATGCTCACCATCGCGTTTCCGGTATGGTTCTTGACTCTCTAAAATCCACCCTGCCTCCGCGAGAAGTTTGCGAGCACCCTCGGGGTTATGAGTGGACGGTGGAAACTCCAATATCTTTTCGAATCCAGCCTGAGAGAGAGGGCTGTTGCTAATTGGCGAGTGACTCCCGAAGACGGTGAGGACAATTGATTTCTTGTCGACAGCTAGAAGTAATGCTTGCCGAACTCGAAGATCATCCGTCGGCGACGCGGTGGTGTTGAAAAAAAACTGTAAGGGTTGACCGGGGATGGCAACAGGCGATAGTGAAAAATCTAGACTGGAAGCGAGACGGTCGGCTTCATGCGGTGGAATCTCGCCCATAACATCTATTTCGCGTCTTTCCAAAGCGAAAGCGCGCGAGGCTGCATCTTCATAAAAATGGAAAACGATTCGGTCGACCGAAGCTATTGTGTTGTCGTAGGTTGAAGGACCCCAGGTGTAATCCGGATTGCGCTCAAGAGTGATGTGATCATTAGGGATGTATTCGATGAAGCGATACGGTCCTGTCCCCACCTGGTGGAATTGATATTCGGAGGCCCCCCATTGATTCAAGGCTGTCGGCGAGGCCATGCCCAGATAGACCTGAGAAAGGGAATCCAACAATGGCGCAAACGGTTCATCGAGTACAAACGCAATTGTATGCTCGTCCAGAATTCCCGTCTGATTTAGTGGCCCGAGCATCGCTGCGGCCTTCTGCGAATGGTTATCTGGATCGAGGATGTAGTCGAGGTTGCCTTGGACAGCCTGTGCGTTGAAGGGTGTTCCATCATGGAAGCGGACATCATTGCGCAGATAAAAGGTGTAGCGCAGACCATCGCTGGAAATCTCCCAGCGCTCCGCTAGCCCGGGGACAAACTCGCCGCTTTCCGGGTCGAGGAAAACTAGCGTGTCGTACACTGAACTCAACGGAATGCCGAGTTCCGCGGATGCGTTTAAATGAGGGTCTATACCCGAAGGAGCTAAGGTTAGGCCGTAGTTTAGGGTTGACAGCGTATCGGGTGACGGTTGACAGGCGCTCGCAAAGCTGGAAATAGTGAGTACAAGGAAGAGCAGTACAGTTTTGTTTTTATCTGTTTTCATGATTGACTAGCTAGAACCATTGCTCCGACCAATCCAGCATCGTCTCCGAGCGCGGCTGGTAAAACGCGTACCCCATCGAGATAGGCTGGATCCATAATATGTTCGTGTAGAGAGCGTCTAATGGGTTCGAAGAAAAGGTCACCGAGGAGAGTAACGCCGCCACCGAGGATAAAAACTTCGGGGTTGAAGGCATGGGCGAGGTTGGCCAAGTGGTGGCCTATATAGAACCCTGCTTCTTCAAGAACTGAGAGGGCAAGTTCATCGCCTGCCTGAGCTGCTTTGCCAATATCGACGCTGGTAATTTCCCCTTGAGCGCTGAGCGTTTCTTTCAGCGTAGATAATCGACCGGCTTCCAATTGAGATACCGCATTACGGGCAATGGCTGGTCCTGCAGCGACGGCCTCGATATGCCCCTTTATACCGCAGCCGCATACTGGACCATCTGACACTATGGTTAGATGGCCGAGTTCACCTGCCAAGCCGCGCGAGCCGAGCAGCAACTGGCCGTCGGCGATAACGCCTCCTCCGATACCCGTGCTGATGGTTAGGTAAACCATATTGTCTGTGCCCTGACCGGCACCAAAGCGCCACTCACCCAGGGCGGCCGCATTTGCATCGTTGCCTAAGAATACCGGCACACCAAAGTGCTCGCTTATCTGATCGCGCAGGGGTATGTTTGTCCAGCCAGCGAGGTTAGGGGAGCTGATAACAACCCCATTACGGGGGTCGAGCGGACCTGGCGCTGCGATGCCAATTTTGAATTCAACGTCGTCTTTAGGGATAAGCGAATCAATTGCCTGGATCAAGCGGGCGATTACTGAATCAGGCCCCTCATCAGCCAGAGTAGCCGTCTTGTTATGTGTCGTTGGGGGAGGTTGGGAGGAGGGGAAATATGCCGCGCGGATATTCGTCCCACCGAAGTCAACGGCGATAATTCCAAACATGGCGGGAGTATAACATAATGTCTGTTCTTGACGAGAGTCTTGTGCGGGACCATGTGGAGTTTTACTCTGCTGAATAGGGATCCAAAAAGACAAACGCCGTGTTGTTGAGTGGTATTTTGTAACAACTTGCTTGATGTTTCTGTTGCGTAGCTTTAGAATGCAAGGAAATGACTCCAAAAGTTACCCCAATTCGCAAGCAGTACCTTGAGATCAAAGGCAATTACCCCGACGCGCTGCTCTTCTTCCGATTAGGTGATTTCTATGAAACCTTCGACGAGGATGCAGAGATCACCGCGCGTGAACTGGATATCGTTCTCACCTCGAGGAACATCGCCAAAGGCTCGCCTGTCCCAATGGCGGGAATTCCGCATCATGCAGCTGAGGGGTATATCGCTCGCCTGATCGAGCGGGGCTACCACGTAGCGATCTGCGACCAGATTGGGGACAGCCCGGTGAAGGGTTTATTCCCGCGCGAGGTTGTGCGAGTGATCACACGGGGAACGGTTGTCGAGGCTGGATTGCTCCCAGGAGACAGGAATAACTATCTCGTTTCTGCCATTCTCGACGGCAACGCTTTAGGCATCGCCATCGCTGATATCAGCACAGGCGAGTTCTCTGCCGGTCAGTTCGAAGCGGAGGATAGACTTGCCGTATTACGTCAGGAACTCTTCCGCCTATCCCCAGCGGAATTGCTGGTCCCCGAAACGCTGCCGTTTGAAGAAATTTGGGATGGAAACACGACCAAACTTCCTGAATGGCGTTTTGAGCTTGATCGCATGGTGGAAAAGCTGAAGGAGCACTTCGGAACAACTACCCTCGCTGGTTTTGGTTTAGAGGAGAAGCCTGCTGCTGTTCGTGCAGCGGGAGCGATCGTTGAGTATCTAGGCAGCTCGCAAGAAGGCGCCCTTTCACTTTTGACAGGCCTTTCGATCTACTCCCTCGATGATTTCATGACCCTTGATGCTGCGACAAGGCGCAACCTAGAATTAACGGAAACGATACGGACGGGTGATGTGCGTGGTTCGCTGCTTGGGATTCTCGATCAAACACAAACCCCGATGGGCCGACGACTCCTTCATCAATGGCTCGGAAATCCTCTATTGGATTTGGAGAGGATCGACGGAAGGTTGGATCAGGTTGAAGCCTTCCATAACGATGGCGTTTGGAGAGCCGAAATCAGATCTTCTCTGAAGGCATACGGAGACCTCGAGCGACTAACAAATCGTATTAGTGCTGGTGTCGCCAAGCCGGGTGACCTGGTGGCTATGCAAACGCTGCTTGAAAAAATTCCTCAGATCAAAGGCGTATTGCAGCAATCTGAGTTAGAAGCCATCAAGGGAATTGTAGCGGGCATCGACGCCTGTGAGGACATCTTTGATCTTCTGCAGCGCAGCATTAGCGAAGATCCTCCTGCGACCCTTGGAAAAACTGGTGTGATACGGTCGGGGTTCTCAGAGAAGCTGGACGATCTTGTCGGATCCTCACGCGGCGCACGAGACTGGATTGCTAATCTAGAGCAGGTCGAGCGGGAACGCTCGGGGATCAAGAACCTCAAGGTTGGATACAACAAGGTCTTCGGTTACTACATAGAGGTTACGAAAGCGAACAGCGAACGAGTCCCTGAGGATTACATTCGCAAACAGACGCTTGTTAACGCCGAACGCTACATAACACCGGAGATGAAGGAATACGAATCTCAGGTGTTAACGGCAGAGGAGCAGATCAGGGAAGTCGAAAGGGAGATTTTCCATGAGATCTGTGCACAAATTGCAGGCCAGGCAGCAAGATTATTAAAGACCGCCCGCGCAGTGGGCCGGTTGGATGTTGTGAGCGCTCTGGCAGAAGTTGCTGCGCACCGCAGTTTTGTTCGCCCGGATTTATCTGTTGGTGATGTTCTCGACATCCAGGATGGACGTCACCCAGTCGTTGAGGAACTCATCCCAGGGAGCCGTTTCATTCCAAACGACATCCAGTTTGAGGATGGTGAGCGCATACGGGTGATAACTGGACCGAATATGAGCGGTAAATCAACGTATTTAAGGCAGGTTGCGCTGACGGTGTTAATGGCCCAGATGGGAAGCTTCGTACCCGCTCAACATGCTCGTCTGGGCATCGTCGACCGGATTTTCACTAGGATCGGCGCACAGGACGAAATTCATGCTGGCCAATCTACCTTCATGGTCGAGATGGTCGAGATGGCAAATATCCTGCACAACGCGTCTAATCGCAGCCTGGTGATCCTGGATGAAGTAGGACGAGGTACGAGCACCTATGATGGGGTAGCAATTGCCTGGGCTGTCGTTGAGTATCTTCACAACCATCCGAAGCTGCGAGCGCGAACGCTCTTCGCAACCCATTATCATGAACTTACGCGCCTATCGGAGTTCCTCCCCGGCGTCCGCAATTACAATGTCGCAGTTTCAGAGGAAGGCGGAAAGGTTGTCTTTCTGCACAAGATCACGCCCGGAGGTGCGGATAAATCCTATGGGATCCACGTCGCCGAATTGGCAGGTATGCCAAGACCGGTAATAAACCGGGCGCAGGAGATACTGGCTCAATTCGAAGCCGCGTCCGATCAGACTTCAGACGACCCACAGGTGGCAACAAAGCAGCTCCAGCTCTTTTCCGAAGCGGATCCTCTCATCGAAGAAATTCGCGCCCTTGATCTAAATAGCATTTCACCCCTTGAAGCACTCAACCGTTTATACGAATGGCAGCAGCGCTTCAGTCAAGAGAACAGCGAATAAGCAACAAACCTTCCCTTTCAAATTGTAGCGACAAGATATGTCCTGCTAATCCCTTCGACATGCTTCCCACTCCCTTCGGCCGGGGACTTCGCACCGCAAACTGCGTGGGACTTCGCTTCACAAACTGCGTGGGACTTCGCAGTATAAACTCAGTGAAGTGGCTCGTTCTTTGAACGGGAGGGTGGTTCTTCCCCCAGTGTCATTTCGAGGAGCCGTGCAACGGCGACCGAGAAATCCCTGGGACGCTTCGAAAAATAGCTCCTTCAAGGGAACGGAAATACCGTTCTCAACATTTTTGATTTGTTTATCGAGACGCATCAGGGATTTCTCGTCACTTCAGGCGCTGCGTGCCCTCCGTTCCTCGAAATGACAAAACTTTGAACATGATGGTGGTTCTTCCCCCAGTGTCATTTCG
>DAOWMX010000103.1 GCA_030642885.1 Anaerolineales bacterium
TTGCCAAAGCGGCGATCGTGTGCAATCCAAGTGCCAACACTCCCGCGAAAGGTCCTATTCCAACCCAAACGGCAAAAACAATCACCATAATTAGTGGTTCAACTGAACGGATTGCATTAAGAATAGTTCTGGTGATGAAGTAGATCGCGCCTCCGATAGGCATCAAGTCTTTAGGGTCTGTCCGCAGCGCGATCAAGATTCCAAGCAGGGCGCCTACTCCTCCAGGAATTATAAATACCTTTAATAGATCGTTGATCTGATAGAACCAATTTATTACTGCTCCGATAAGGATGAAGACGAGCGCTCCAGCGGCTGCTGATAGAAGAAGATTAATAATCTTAACAACCTTTGCTGAGTAGCGATCGCTAATTCGCTGTCCCAGTGCACTCATCGGGCTGCCAACAACAGCGCCTCCTGACAGAGCAATGACCAAAGGTAGACTAATATGTAAGACGTCGCCTAGCTGGGAAATAAAGTTCCCTAAAAATCCAAGCCGACCGAGCGGCTCGATCAGAGCCTGCCCAAACGTAAGAGCGGTTTGGGCTAGCAGCTGCAGGAAGACGATTCCGCTTGCTGCAATTATGAAGAAAACAAATAATCGCGAAATTCGGACGAGTACGCCGGTTTGTGTTTTTCCTAACCAGGGTAGTATCCAGAGGAATAAGGCGAAGACAAATATGGGGATGATGACCATGCTGGCCGCGGTTAACGAACTATTGGCTGAAAGAATTTCACTCAATATTGCGAGCCGTTGGGTAAGGAGGAGGCCAAGCCCGATGCCAAGTGGCCAGCCAAGGATTGTCAGTGCGACGCTTGTTAGCGAATATTTAATTTCGCTCATCAGGTTGCGGGCAGCGAGAAAACTGATCGGGATCGCCAGCAGTGTGCCAAAGGTGGTCGCTAATAAGGCCAGGAAAACTGTCTCAATGATCTTGTCCCACGTAACGATAGCTGTAGCTGTAAATTTCGGCGCGCCAATTGAGACGCGCGCTATTGCGCTAATGTATTGCGCTTCTGTGACTGGCTGGCGGGTGGGCATTCGAACGCTTTCTCGAAATGTGCCGCCCCCATCGACGACAAACTTTCCGAGCTGAATTTTTGCACCGCTGGATGTTAGGAAATTGATCGGTCCTTTCGAACCTGGCGGGAGCTGATACCCCTCGACGATAACGGTTTCCTTCGACTCGGCACAGGCGACATCCGTCACCAGGTAGGGTCCATTTGTATCCGGTTCAGGGAGTTCAATTCCGCCCTCGGGGCAGGGCAGGTAGATCGGTGTCTCAACAATTGTCTCTTCTTGTTCAAATTCGATGATATCGGGGTGCGCCAGCGCCCGCAGGATCCGCGTTAATTGTGTCAACCGCACTTCAGAGCTTGTTTCTGCGAAATCCACCTGGGTAACCTGGAAGCCATATGCATAAACGACGAGAACAAGCAGGATGACAAGCCCAAGTCCGATAGATTTGAGTAGAGATCTTTGTTTTTTCACGATGGTCTCCCTTACCCGACTCGCTCGGCTTCTTTGCCGTAGATTTCTTTGAATTTTTCATCGTCGATCGCCTTTGGAGCCCCGTCGAACATCAAAAGACCATCATTAAGGGCGATGGCGCGATCTGCGTACTGGTGAACCAGGTCCAGGAAGTGCAGGCTGCAGAGCACCGTAGCACCGTCTTCCTTGTTGATCTGCTCAAGGTGCTGCATGATGGAGTGTGCCAGGACAGGGTCGAGGCTGGCTACGGGCTCGTCTGCCAGGATCATCTCAGGCTCCTGCACCATGGCGCGAGCGATGCCAACACGCTGCTGTTGGCCACCACTTAATTCGTCAGCGCGTTTGTAAGCCTGGTCGGTAATATCGACGCGATCCATTTGGTGGAGCGCCATGTCAATATCACTTTTCGGAAATCGGTTAACCAGGCTCCTGCCCGTGTTCACATAGCCGAGCCGACCGGCTAACACATTGGTGATTACTTTGGAACGAGTGACAAGGTTGAAATGCTGAAAGACCATCCCAATCCTTCGACGAATGCGCAGCAGCTCGTCCTGGCTCGCTGCGGTGATATCCACTCCGTTCCATAAGATCTGCCCTTCTGTCGGTTCTACTAAACGATTGATGCATCGTAAAAGGGTAGATTTCCCCGATCCGCTCAAACCGATGACGGCCAGGAATTCTCCTTGCTCGACGCTAAAACTGACATTGTCTAACGCGAGGACCCCGCCATCATATATCTTCGTCAGGTTCCTGACTTCTAACATGGGAGTAGAACACCTGCCTTTCTAATTGTATTTAATCAATTCAATAGTATCCAGGCTGGGAAAGAAAAAGTGTTAAGTGATAATGCCTATCCAGTTCATCAATAATTTGTAGATTATGGTTTTCTTGAGGCAGGCGAGGTATCCCTGCAAGCATTTTATTTGAAGACGACAATTGAGTTATACCCTGATAGACAGAAATGCCATGGTTTCACGGATACAGGAGTGGGAAATTGCAAAATTTCACGATAAGAAAAACAAGAAAACTGAAATTGACAGGTTCCTTTTAGGCTAGCCCCGGACGACGAAATGTCCGGGGCTAGGTTTCTGAAGATGTACGAGATTTGTTTACTCGCCGATGTTCTCCAGTGTGATTCCTTGCGCTTCCATCAGGATGCGGATACCGTCAAAGTTTTCATCAAAGATTGGGCCAGCAGCCGTCCAGTCATAGAAATTCTCATTGCAGAGCGTCTCCGCGCAGGCGTCAGAGGCAACATACTCAATGACCGCGGCGGTGATGATCTCGCGCAGATCCATGGGGAATTCCGGTGAGTAAGACATGGTGTCGTTAGGGATCTCTGAGGAGATATCAAGGATACGGACTTTCTGAATGACGTCCGGTGCTTCCTCACGGATGGAGGAGCGGGCATCCAAGACTCGGTAGCCACCGCAGTACAGCTTACCATCCTCGTTCAAGCCACATTCTGACACGAGCTCATCGGGGATATCCGGAGACATATCCGTGGTCCACCTGCCTTCAGGCAGCAGCGGTGGGCTGAAGTAGTTTGTGCCAACATCGGCCTCGCCGTTGTAGACTGCCTTCACAGCCTGTGGGTGACCACCAGCTGCGACTGTCTCGCCGATGGTGATGCCCAGGTCATCGAAGATGGCCAGGGGATACAGGTAGCCAGAGGTGGAACCGGCGTCTGGATACGCCCAGGTGGCTCCTTCCAGATCTGCAAGTGTCTCGTAATCGCTATCGCGAGCGACGACGAACTGCGTCCAGTAAACGTTCCATCCGTAGCGTTCAGAAGCCAGGGCTGGCTCTACACCGCAAAGTTGATTGGCGAGTGCATAACCCATGGCCGGGATGAAGCCGATCGTGTCTTCAGGTGAAGCGCACATCGCTTCGATCGTGGCTGCATAGGATGTTGGAATACTAACCTCGAAGTACATCCCTGTGGCATCATGTAGTGCCTGCGCGATCAACTCGCCGCCGGCGATCATGAAGTCAATGTCCACAGAGGGAACGAACAAAACTTGGATCGGATGTTCTTCGGTGCCAAGTTCGGGGGGGGGCGGCGGGACTTCCGTCGGCTCCGGCGCCTTGGTGGGTTCTGGCGGCGCAGGGGCTTCCGTGGGTGCCTCTGTTGGCGTTGCGCAGGCTCCCAGGACCATCGCGGCCATTACAAGAATACTCAGTATGAGCAACATGCGGTTTTTACGCATCGTCCTTCTTTCCTCCTCAATTAATGGTTGTGAGTAAATCGTCTATCATTCGTATTCAATAGCAGATTTGATATTTATGGGATTCAGCTCACCTCCTTTTGAAAAGTGATCGTGAGTCATTCACGTTTACATGAAGATATTAGCGCGAAATATGGCGGCTTGCAAGCAATTGGGGTCTTGTATCTTTCATATGCGGCGTTTACAATGTTTAATCTATGTCTAAGACAGCCTATCAAGAGGCCCTCGACTACCTCTACAGCCATATAGATTACAGCATTAAAAGGACCTACCGCTATTCCGCGGAGGTTTTTGAGCTCCAACGGGTCATCGACCTCTTGGATGCACTCGGGAACCCGCAGGCACGCATTAAAGCCTTTCATATAGCGGGCACAAAAGGTAAGGGATCCGTGTCTGCGTTGATCGCATCGGTGTTGAAGGAGGCGGGTTATAAGGCCGGTCTCTATACCTCTCCGCATCTCTCACGCCTCAACGAGCGGATCATGATTAATGGAGAGCCAATTACAGACATGGGCTTCGTCGAATTGGTTGAAGCTGTTAAACCCAGCGTCGAGGACATACCCGGTTTGACGGTTTATGAGATTCTCACTGCGATGGGTTTCACCTACTTCGCCGAGCAAGGAGTTGAATACGCAGCAGTGGAAGTCGGGCTAGGTGGGAGGCTGGATGCAACGAACGTCCTTGAGCCAATCATCAGTGTGATCACTTCACTTTCTTATGACCATATGCATCTACTCGGAGAAAGCTTGTCTGATATTGCCCGCGAGAAAGCAGGCATCATCAAGCCTGGGATACCGTTGGTTCTAGCTCCACAGCAGTTCGAGGCGGAGCGGGTTGTTGAGAGTGTTGCCGAGGCGGAGGGAGCACCATTGATTCGTGTCGGTCACGATTGGCTGTATTCACCCGGCACCCACAATTTCGACGGCCAGACGCTTCACATCTGGTCGCGTGAAGAGCAGCCGCTAATGGACGCGTTTGTAGACTCCGCTGGTGGTGATGAGTGGGCGCCGCCGCGTTATCAAATACCTCTTCTTGGGCATCATCAAGTTGTGAACGCTGCCGTCGCCTATGCCGCGATTGTAGAAGCAAGAAACTCTGGACTGGATGTGCAAGAGGCTGATATTCAAGCTGGATTTCGGAAAGCATGCTGGTTGGGACGCTTCCAGATTCTCTCACGAGATCCACTCATCGTCGTCGATGCAGCCCATAATCGAGATTCTGCACTCAAACTTAGGATAGCTCTTGACGATTATTTCCCAGGTCAACCCGTGACCATGATCTTCGGCGCTTCAGCAGACAAAGACATCGAGGGGATGCTGGCTGAATTGAGACCAAGGGTTTCCCGCTTTGCCGTGACACAGGCGGATCATCCCCGATCTGAGGATCCAGAAGTGCTGGCCGGGTTTGCGCATAGTCATGGCGTACGAGTAGAAGAATTTTCGGGGGTTCGTAAAGCACTCCGATGGGCTATTCTAAATTCACGTCCAGGAGAGGTCATTCTCGTTACAGGGAGTATATTTATTGTCGGGGAAGCGATCGAAACGATGAATGAAATAGATCATGAAAGGGTTTAAACAGGCGTAAAAAGATAAAATGAATTCTTGGTTTATTGACAGATGGCCGAATCTACCTCCTGAGTTTGGCGGTGTAATTAGCCGTAAAACGGAGGAACTCTATGGTATTTTGGATGCCGGCCTCGATGATGGTGGGTTATTCGATGCCCTCGTTCTACCGTTAAGAGACATCATTCTCTACCCCAAATTGCTCACACCGTTATTTGTAGTTCATGAACCTTCATTGCTCGCGGTGGAGGAAACGATACGCGCCCAGGAGACGATGATCGGGATTGCACTTACCGATCCGGATACCGACAACCCTGGTCCACAGGATTTTTACACAGTAGGGACAGAAATTGCTGTCGGCAGGCTCATGCATTTACCCGATGGCTCGATTTCCATAATGGCGCAGGGTCGGCGCAGGGTGGAAATTGTTGAGATTAGTCGTGATGGGAAGGCTCTGCGTGCCCGAGCCAGACCCATTGTTGAAAATGTCTCGAAAACAAATGAGACTCTAGCCCTGATGCGGGCAGTACTGACTCTCTTTGAAAAATGTGTTGAGCTAAACCGGTCCTTACCTGAGGAAGTCTATCTCTACGCAGTCAATATTGAAGAGCCAGGTTGGCTGGCTGACCTCACAGCTTCGGCGCTCAATCTCAGTCTGGGTGAGCGACAGGCGATCCTGGAGGTATTCGACCCGGTTGAACGGTTGCAGCAAATCAGCATTCTTCTGGGGCGTGAATTGGATGTTCTCGAGTTGGAGGATCAGATCCATTCTCATGTTCAAGACGAAGTAGACCGGTCTCAACGTGAGGTTTACCTGCGAGAGCAGATGAAAGCCATCCAATCCGCATTAGGGGAAGGGGACGTGTGGGTGCAAGAGATTGATGAGCTTCGAGAACGGATTGCTCATTTAAGCTTGCCTGAAGAAGTCGAAAAGAGAGCATTCAAGGAAGTGCAGCGATTATCACAGATGCCGCCGATTTCTCCAGAGGTGGGGATCATTCGCACATACCTGGATTGGCTGATGGAACTACCCTGGTCGGAATCGACGGTGGACAACCTGGATATCCGCCATGTAGCCAGCGTCCTGGAAGACCAACATTATGGTCTGAAGAAAGCTAAGGATCGGATTCTTGAATATATTGCGGTACGAAGCCTGGCACCGAAGAAGCACAAACAACCGATACTGTGTTTTGTAGGACCACCTGGAACAGGTAAGACATCTCTAGGGAGATCGATAGCGGAGGCACTGGGTAGGAAATTTATTCGTATCTCGTTAGGTGGAATTCGCGATGAAGCGGAGATCCGCGGCCACCGCAGGACCTACATCGGTGCTCTCCCCGGAAGAATTCTGCAAACAATGCGCCGGGCTGAGTCGGTGAATCCACTCTTCATGTTGGACGAGATCGATAAGCTCGGTCTCGACTACCGCGGTGATCCATCATCAGCTTTGCTTGAAGTTCTCGATCCTGAACAGAATCATTCTTTCTCCGATCACTATTTGGAGATTCCCTATGATCTCTCGAAGGTGATGTTCATCACGACTGCAAACACCCTCGAGCCAATTCCCCCGGCGCTGTTGGATCGGCTTGAAGTGATTGAGTTTCCGGGATATATCGAAGAGGAGAAACTGGCCATCGCCAAGAAGTATCTCGTCCCCCGCCAGGTCGAACAAACCGGGTTAACAAAAAAAGATCTATCATTCACCACTCAAGCCCTACAGTCTATTGTTCGTGAATACACTTGGGAAGCGGGCGTACGCAATATGGAGAGGGAGATCGGAAAAATTTGCCGGCGTGTTGTTCGAAGTAAAGCTGAAGGAAAACGGGTCTATCGCCGGATCACTCCCAGTATATTGCCAAAACTACTTGGACCAGCGCAAGTGAACTCCATCGAGCTAGAGATAGAAGACCCAATCGGTGCTGCCATGGGATTAGCCTGGACGGAGAATGGGGGCGATATTCTTGTTGTAGAGGCGCTGCTTGTAGGAGGGAAGGGCGGGTTACAAATTACAGGACACATCGGGGATATCATGCAGGAATCTGCACAAGCCGCATATTCCTATATTCAATCCCGGGCGAGCGAGTTGAAGATCGATCCGGACATTTTCGAGAAGACAGATATCCACATCCATGTTCCTGAGGGTTCAATACCAAAAGACGGACCTAGCGCTGGGATTACGATGGCAACGGCGATGGCATCGGTCTTAACGGAACGACCCGTGCGTAAGGATGTGGGAATGAGCGGTGAAATCACACTCCGCGGTCGGGTGATTCCTATCGGCGGAGTCAGAGAGAAGGTCCTTGCTGCATACCGCCTAAA
>DAOWMX010000249.1 GCA_030642885.1 Anaerolineales bacterium
ATGATGAAGGTCCACCATCGGGCATCTTCGGTTGATCATGCTCTGCTGAATGAGGAGAGCGGAGATGGAATCTGAGGGTGATTGATCGGGCTTTCCTGGTGAAGTAAAGGAGAGAAACAATTTAGGTTCCCCAGGAAGTACCAAAGGGCAAAAAAGAGCCAAGCGACGCCGCTGCGCATAGCCAAGCAGTGAGGGAGACATTAATTTCACATTGTAGGGAGGAATGGATGTGAAGATTGAACATGAATCGTTGGAAGCGTTTGACTTTCAAGGCCTTGAAATACGCGATTATACTGCCGGATTGGATGGCAGCTCATCAATGGCTGAAATCACGGTTCCTGCGGGTGCTCGACACGAACGTGCATGGTCCAAGAGATCGGACAAGTACTACTATGTCATCGATGGCAAACTAAGTTTCATCGTAGACAAACAGGCTCTAAAACTATCCGCCGGCGATGTGTGTATCATCCACCGGGGAGCGCGGTTTAGCTACGAAAATCAAACTAAAGAAACTGCCAAGCTGCTTATTGTCCATACGCCGAGTTTTGCGTTGGATGAGGAGATTTTTGAAGAGTAGTGGTTAACGAACCGATGCACTGGATACCCAGTGATCGCCATAAAGAACCAGGGCTCGATAGTATCATACGGGTTTCTCTAGCGTTATGTGGAAGGAGACGAGCATTGACGATGAATTCCAGGAGGTTGCGGTCCCTATAGGCTTCTGCGTACAAGTATTGTTTCCTGTTGATGTTTAAAGCATAACGGTGTTTACCTTCACAAAGCGGCTCCGGTCTGATAAGATTAATTTCACTAGCGAACCGACCTCGGCATCAATAGGCCGGGGTCTTTGTTTGTGAACCGTAGAAGGGTTGAGGGTTTAATTGGATATGAACGTCGAAAGGAAAGAGATACGTAACATCGCCATAATCGCACACGTCGACCACGGCAAAACCACGCTTGTCGACGGTATGCTTAAGCAAGCCAAGATCTTCCGCGAGAACCAGCAGGTGCTGGAGCGGGTGATGGATTCGAACGAACTGGAGCGCGAGCGAGGAATCACCATCCTGGCCAAAAACACGGCTATTTCCATCTTCGATGAGATGATTGGCGAGAAGGTGAAGATAAACATCGTGGATACGCCGGGACATGCCGATTTTGGCGGCGAAGTCGAGCGAGTGATGAACATGGTCGATGGCGTTCTGCTGCTAGTGGATGCGGCCGAAGGACCGATGCCCCAGACGCGCTTCGTTTTGCGGAAAGCGCTGGAGATGGATCGCCGCGCGGTGGTGGTGATCAACAAAGTGGACCGCAAGGGAGCCGATCCCAATCGGGCGCTTGACCAGACCTTTGATTTGTTCATTCAACTGGGCGCAACGGATGAACAAGCTGATTTTCCCGTGATCTACACCAATGCGGTCGCAGGGCGGGCAGGCCTCACGCCCGACCTGGGACCGAACCTGCAGCCGCTCTTCGAGGCCATATTGCGACACATCCCTGCTCCGCATGTCGATCTTGAGGCACCGTTTCAGATGCTGGTTACCACGCTGGGCTACGATTCCTACCGCGGCGTAACAGCCTCAGGTCGGATCGCTGCCGGTAAGTTAAGCGTTGGAGCACCTCTGGCACGCATCAGCCATAGTGGCGAGATTACACTTGCTGAAGCGCGCTATCTCTACCTCCATAAAGGTCTGGAGCGTGTCGAGGTTGAGGCTGCCAGCGCCGGGGACATTGTTGTGGTGGCTGGGTTAGAGGAAGCGGCAATCGGGGAGACGTTGGCCGATCCAGAGCATCCGGTCCCACTCCCCATCATCCATGTTGAGGAACCTACGGTGCGCATGACCTTCGGTGTCAACGCCTCACCCTTCACCGGTCGCGAAGGGCGTTGGAGTACCTCCCGAAAGCTGCGTGAGAGGTTGTTCAATGAACTGCGCACTAACGTCGCCCTCAGGGTAGATGAAGGCGATTCGGCAGAAGCTTTCACTGTATCGGGAAGGGGTGAACTGCATCTAGCGGTCCTGATCGAAACCATGCGCCGTGAAGGGTATGAATTTCAAGTCTCACGCCCTGAGGTGATCCTTCGCAAAATTGATGGGGTTGTGCTCGAACCTTATGAAGAGGTGTACATCGAAACCGGATCAGAGTCTGTCGGCGCTGTGGTGGAAATGCTTGGTAAGCGGCGGGGGCAGATGCTCGATTTGCAGGATGACCAGGATGACGCCGTGCGGTTGCGCTACCTGATTCCCACGCGAGGCTTACTGGGCTTCCGTCACCATTTCATGACCGCTACGCGCGGCGCAGGGTTCATGCACAGCATATTCCACGATTATCTTCCCATCTCAGGCGGTAACATTGTAAGATCCCGGGGGTCGCTGGTTGCATGGGAGCACGGCATCACCACGACCTACGGACTGAAGAATGCAGAAGAGCGAGGGATGCTCTTCCTTGGCCCCGGTGTCGAGGTCTATGAAGGCATGGTGGTCGGCGAGAATCAGCGACCCGACGACTTGGTGGTTAATGTGTGTAAGAAGCGGCACGTAACCAATGTGCGTTCGTCTTTTCGCGAGATCGATCAGCGACTTACCCCGCCGCGTGAGATGAGCCTGGATGAGGCTATTGAGTATATGGGGGATGATGAGTTGCTCGAGGTAACCCCGAAGAGTTTGCGCATTCGCAAGCGTATTCTCGATTCGCACATCCGCAACCGGGAAGTCAAGCGTACCAAGGAAGTTGTCGACGCCTGACCCTATCTTTGTTCGCAGTGTAAATTCTATCTAAACCCGATTTAGTGTATTCTCATTGTGGGAAGCCTACTGGCATGCTTGTTTTGCTTCTAAAGGTGAACCCCACGCACAATTGCCGAGCCCCGATCTCTATCCCCTAAAAATATCCAGGGGACTAAGCAGTTCGCGCAGCTGAAGGCAAGCGTCTTGCGGTTTTAAGTTGAAGTTATTATGAGAAGCAATGGTGGATGAGAAACTCCTGTTCACGCATCAACCTGGAGGTGAAGTATGCGTCAGATCGACATACAGACTTGGCCACGACGCGAGCATTTTGAGGTTTTTAGCACCTATGACTATCCACACTTCAGCTTGTGCGCAAATGTAGACTTGACAGCATTCTATCCTTTTGTCAAACAGCGTGGAATTTCGTTTACCGTGGCGACAGTATACGTACTCGCACGAGCAGCGAACGCGATTCCCGAGTTCCGTTATCGCATTCGAGATGGGAAAGTTGTAGAGCACGAGATCGTACACCCATCTGGAACGATCCTAACGGGTGATGATCTGTTTAGCTTTTGTACGTTTGACTATATTGAGAATTTCTCAAAGTTTACAGCTAAAGCTGCTGAGAGAATTACTTATGTGAAAGATGATCCCACGCTGGAAGACGGACCTGGGCAAGATGATTTGTTGTACATGACAGCGATCCCTTGGGTGTCGTTCACAAGCTTTATGCACCCGCTTCACCTGTATCCAGCGGATTCTGTGCCGCGATTTGCGTGGGGCAAGTTCTCCGAGGAGGGTGAGTGCATAAAGATGCCTTTAAGCGTGCAAGGGCATCATGCACTAATGGATGGTATTCACGTTGGGAGGTTCTATGCAGAAGTGCAAAGCTACTTCCAACAACCGGGAATCGTGCTAGGTGAGGTTTAGGCGCGAAACCTATTTGCTTTCCAGAAAATCTCTGGGATACGATCCCGTTAATTCGAAACCTGTTATTATTGCATATATACGGATATATTTACTGTACTATG
>DAOWMX010000029.1 GCA_030642885.1 Anaerolineales bacterium
AGATCCCTGCCTGCTTCCTGGATCTCCTCCACGAGCAATGTCGCTGTTGCCCCTACTTCTTCAATATGAACCGTCCAGGTGGGGTCCGTGTCGTCGCTATGTGGATGGTGATCGATCACGTGAACCTTAGGGTCCGTACGCACGCCCTTGATCGACGGCGATGATTGCGTATCGACGATTGTTAGCCGCTCAACGCGGTTGCGCGGCAGTTCATCGAACTCCACAAACGGTAGATGGTCACCATAGAGCGTGACAAACGCCCGGACATTGCGGTTTACTCGCCTGGGTAGAACGGGCATCGCCTCGGGATCCAGTAAACGGACACCGAGTAAGCTGGCAACAGCGTCGAAGTCGGCCTGCTCGTGCGTACAAACGAGATGCATTGGTTGGATTTCCTTCCGGAATCTCTACCCAGATCTAGAAACAAAGTCAATATCTGTTCGGATTATACAACGGGGTAACCCTGATGCGCTCGGTTTCCTGGAAGGGAGGTATCCTTTCATGCTTATAGATAGAGCCCTCGCGAGCAACATCATAGGGATTTCTCGTTGAGTTTAGCCTGCGAAGTCCCCCGTTCCGCTCTGCGCCCCCGAAGCGAAGCAGAGAGGGGTTTGGAGGGCGCAGTCCCCGACCGAAGGGAGTGAGGAGCGAAGTCGAAGGGCCGTTTCACGGCTCACTCGAAATGACAAAAGAAGAAGAACCATTCTTATGCATGTCATTTCGAACCCCCGCAGGGGGTGAGAAATCCCTAAGACGACTCTACACATAGATCAAGGATCTAGGGAAGGGTGAATCCTTTCGTTCCCACCTGGGCTATCCACCACCCGGTGGTTGAACTTGCTCCAACCTGTCCATAAGATTCTGCGCAGCCACATCAGGTTCAACCCCCTGGAAAACAACACCTTCGACAGCATCCTCAACCGGCTTTATGTGGTCTTCGGAATCGATCCACAATGGCAGCGGTACACCGGAACGCAGCATCGAAGCCATCTCAACCATATTCGAATCGATGATTTCGACCGTCGTATCGACCGGGATGTGGGCCGCGCCTTGAAAGTCGCTCAATCGAGCCTGCGCCTCTGGGCTGAATATGTGCTCTATAAAAGCCCATGTCACCTCGAGATCCTGCGGTTGTATCTCCCTCGATAAATAGATGTTTTCAGTCCAGACCAGACTTTGCAGGGGCCGGTCAGCAGGCTCATAGAGCGGCCAGGGATCAACTTTTAGATTCGTGACCCCTAGCGCATGCGCAAGTTCACCAATACGTGACGATTCTTCAACGAGCCAGGCGGTCTCGCCGGCTAGAAATCTCAAGAGATCCTCATCCGAATTCATGACAGCGGGTCCGACTGCTCGAAGGTCGCTCATCACTTCCAGCCAGCAAATCCCCTGCGGCAGTTTCAGGGCGATTTCACCTTGGGGTCCAATGAACGACCCACCGCAAATCGAAAGCTGGGGCGCGGAAAAAGCAAACCCGAAATCCAGCACGGTAGCCGTTTGACCGCCCTCGTGTTGGCTGCGCCCTTCTTCGATCCAACGTTCAACCGTTCGCGGCGCCTCCGCCGCTCTAGACCTGTTCCGGAAGAGGACCATGCCCTGAAATTCAAGCGGGAGTCCGAACATGTGGCTATCGTAAGTTACCTGTGTCCACGCCGTCGGATGGATCCTTCGTTCGAGTTCGGCATTAACCATCGAAGATGGATCCAGGGTCATCTCACCATCATAGAGGCCCGGACCCCAAAGTGATGGTCCGAACATGATCGTCGGTGGTGTCCCTGCGCGGCTTGCCTCTTCGAATGCGCTCAATAATTCGTCGGCCGGATAATAAGAGAGGGAGAAATCGACCGTCGGGTACTCCCGTGAGAACGATTGGATAATCTCCTGGAGAGCCTCCATCTCCTCTGGTGCCCAGTCCAGCCAAATTACGATCTCGCCGGTACTCGCAGGCGTGTGCTCCGCTATCTGCGTCGGGGTTGACGCCGTTGCGGGCATGAGACTATCGGGCATTTCCGTTGGAATGTTTGCGACTTCAGAACCCGATTGGCACGCCGATAGCCCAATTGTGGTCAGGCATAACGCAGCACAAATGGCCGTCCATCGTAGTATATGGTTTAAGTGTGGCACCTTTGGATCAGGTCGCTTCAGTAGAACCATGTCATTTCTCGAGAGGGTTTTAGAACCCTAGTTTGCGGGCTGGGTATCCACGCATATCCACGCCGACTGAGTCTAACATAAGATACCTACTGACTCTAATGCGGACTCAGCTCGAAAGGCTTATACACCGTTATTCGGTAGAGTACCGCCATCAATCGCTCGTAAAGCACGCCCAGGAGCGAAGCAAATCATGTTCCACATGCAATCCTTACAGACAACTGAGCCAATCAAGCTATAATCAGCAGCATGCAAGAAGATCACCCCAATCGTTGGCGGCTCATACAATCTCCCCCGGCTAGAGGCGGCTGGAACATGGCTCTTGACGAAGCCATCCTCGAAGCCGCGGGGCGCGGCGAATCGCTCCCAACCCTGCGCTGTTACGCTTGGGACCCCCCTTGCATCTCACTCGGCGTTGCCCAATCTATTCGTGATGTTGACTTGAAGCGGCTGCGCATGAAACGGTGGGATCTCGTTCGCCGTTCCACAGGGGGGCGGGCGATCCTGCACACGGACGAACTCACCTATGCCGTAATCGCACCCATCGACAACCCTCACCTCGCCGGCGGCGTTCTCGACAGCTATCGGCATTTGAGCGCTGGCCTCGTCGCCGGATTGCAGCAAATGGGCATGTCCGTGGAGATTGAGTCCGAAAGACAACTTACCGAGGAGGAGCGGGGTAACCCGGTTTGCTTCCAGGCGCCTAGCGCCTATGAAATCACTGTCGAGCAAAAGAAGCTGCTTGGCAGCGCGCAGGTTCGACGCCGGTACGGCATCCTCCAACATGGGACGCTGCCTTTGAGAGGCGACATCACGCGCATATGTGAAGTGCTGCAGTTTGATACCGAGGAGGACCGCACCTCAGCCGCGGATGCCCTCCGCAACCGGGCTGCGACCGTGGAGGACCTGCTGGGCAAACCCTTGTCGTGGGAGATGGCTGCTGAGGCGATGAGCGCAGGGTTTCGTCAGGCGCTGGATTTGCAATTCGAGTCGGGAGATCCCTCCCCCGCAGAGCTCGCCCGAGCTGAAGAGCTGCAAGGCGAACGCTTCGCCAACAGCCAATGGACAGAACGGATCTAGCGCGAATTAAGAACAGTTTTGATGGGGTGTCTTTCTGAACTGAAGCGCAGCGGATGCGACGAATAAAGAATAATTATCACCAATTATCTGTGTGATCGATGATTCTTCAGGCCGCAACTTTCCAGGGGTGGATTAGTGTGAAGCTGAGGTGAAACGCACGTTCGAGAACCCCAACGACCCCAGAAGACGGAAAAGGTAGGCCTCTGCGTTAACCTGCGCCTGCTCGAGAATTCCATCGCTCAATGCGGCTTCCAGGATCTCTTTCTCTGCCGCCAAGCGGGCAGCAGATTCAAGCTCGACGTCGCCGCGCCGCAAGAAACCAACTTCGCGGTCGTAGACGTACGTTTGCTCATTATCCAGGGCAGCGATAAAGACCTCCGCCGGGGGGAGCTGGAGTGTGACCATCCCGTTTGTATCGATCGAGATGTCACTCTCCGTGATGTCCGCCAGATCCACGCCGGCGATGACCAAGCCATGTGCGACGAGCAGGAGCCTGTCCCCAAACAGGAAGCCGAAGGGACCCTGGCGAGTCTCCGCCGTGATGACCTTCTCAACCGAATATTGGATGGTCTCCAGGCGAGCCAGCGACTGGACCTCGTGAATTATGGTCACTGGGTCAGGGATGATGGTCGGGGTTGGATGGAGCAGCCTGGCAACTTCTGTGGATACTCCCTGCTGGAGTTCAATCACAGGCTGTGTCGCCTGCTGCACCCCGCGCAGGAGGACGGCAACGGAAATTGCCAGGAATATCACGACAGCGATAAGTATGATAGCAACGGCTTTTTTCATAGCTGTGCATTATACCAAGAGCAGCCGCTTCTTGTGCCCATCCATCATAAGGTCTAAACTCAGCGCATGCACGTCGCCGTCATCACGATCGAAATCTATCTCCCCGGCTGCAACTCCTTGAAAGAGAAACGCAGTAAGCTTAAACCGCTGCTCGCAAGGCTGCAGCGCGAGTTCAATATCTCCACCGCCGAACTGGAGCACAATGACGTGCATAGGTCTGCAGGGATCGCCTGCGCGGTTGTAGGGAACAACGACCGCCACCTGCAGCGAACGTTGGAGACCATTCCAAGATGGATCGAACGTAATCGGCCAGACCTTCAGATCGTTGATCATCAAATCATCCTCCTCTAAATTCGGATGAGGTTTAGGAGTTTTCCATGGATTTAGGATTAAAGGATCGAGCAGCAATCGTCACCGCTGCTTCACGCGGGTTAGGGAAAGCTGCGGCGCTAGCGCTTGCACGAGAAGGAGCGAATATCGCTCTTTGTTCCCGCACGGATCAGATCTTCGCTGCGGCAGATGAGATTAAACAGGAGACTGGCGTGGATGTGCTCGCCATACAAACCGACCTGACCGACCCGAAGCAAATTGAAGCGATGATTTCAAAAGCACACAGCCATTTTCAAAAAATCGACATCTTGATTATCAATGCCGGAGGCCCTCCTCCTGGAAGCTTCCTCGATCTCAACCCTGAGGATTGGACAACGGCATTTGACCTAACCGTGATGAGCGCCGTCCGGCTGTGTTACGCCGTTGTGCCGCACATGCTGGAACAAGGACACGGCTCCATCGTCGCAACACAATCCTATTCCGTCAAACAACCGATTGATAACTTAATTCTCTCAAACTCTCTGAGGATGGCCGTGATCGGTTTGGTAAAGTCGCTGGCGAATGAATTCGGACCGCAGGGGATCCGCGTGAATTCGATCAACCCGGCCTGGACCTGGACAGATAGAGTGCAGCAGCTCATGACGGATCGCGCCGAGCGCAGTGGGACAACTGTCGACGAGCAGGCAGGAAAAGTCACGGAAGACGTACCACTGGGTCGGATGGGAACGGTCGAAGAATACGGAAAGACCATCGCCTGGTTGGCTTCCCCCGCGGCCTCCTTCATCCATGGGCACGCGCTCATGTTCGATGGCGGCGCAACAAAAGCCCCGCTTTAGCGAAACAAAGCCAAGGAAAAATAGATGCTTAAACCTGAACCACGCAGCGAAGGCTGCGTGGTTAGTTAAGGGAAACGCGGTTGCCAGCCAGCGATCCAAACAAAGGGTTCAGGCTGCGATAACTTGCTCCACCCTGAGCCGTCTTCGCATCAGCGTGCGCAGCCTGGAAGCGAGTAAACTAGCGTGAACGGGTTTGATAAGATAATCATCTGCCCCGGCATCCAATGCCCTTGCTACACTCCCTGGGGAGCCAATCGCAGAGAGAATTAGAATCGGGACATCACAGAACTCACGGATCCTCTCACATACTTCCCAACCGTCCATGCTGGGCATTAGCAAATCTAGAATAATGACATCTGGCTGATCACTGCGACACGCATCGACACCTTCCTCGCCGCTGAATACCGCTCGAATTTGAATGTCTTGGCCCCGCAATAGCGTACGCAACATGGTCGCCAGATCGGGGTCGTCGTCGATGAGAAGTACGTCTACAGCCATATTTACCTTACCTTTCACTATAGCTATTATCCTTGATTTTTAACGACTTGAACCTTACAAGGTCCTTTCACTGCAAAGCGGACTTTGCTTGCTAGGAATCAGCAGAAAGGCTATGATGGTTCCAATAGAAATCTCCAGAGGGTTCCACATGCCAAAGTCTTCCCAACAAACTTCCAATATTCAATTGATCCTATGCCCCCAGTGTGAGCACCCTCTCCCGGGGGATGCGAGGGCATGTCCAAATTGTGGAATCGACCTTGCTCTCCTTTCCCTCCTTGGGGAAAAAGCCTACCTCAATGGCTCACCAAAGTACGCTCCTATGGACACAACACCGCAATGGCTTGTGCCTCGCATCGGGGATTTTCTCATCAAGCAGGGTGAGGTCACAGAGGAACAACTCAAGATGGCCCTGGCGCGCCAGAAAGAGGCTGCGGAAAGCGGCGAGCATGTCCTCCTCGGCCAGACGCTGCTAGAACTGGGCTACCTGGAGCGCGAGATTCTGGATCGAGCGATAACCCAGCAGATCGTAGAGTTGCATGCCGCCCTTCAGGAATCAAATAGGACTTTGCAGCAGCGGGTAACGGAGAGGACGAAAGAGCTCAGGCATGCACTTGAGCGACTGACCGAGATCAACCAGATTAAAGCCAATCTCATCTCCAACATATCGCATGAACTCAGGACGCCGCTAGCGCATATCAAGGGGTATGTTGAGCTTTTCGTTGACGGTCAGTTGGGCGATCTCACAGAGGAGCAAAGCGAGGCGATGCAGGTGACTCTGCGAGCGACAAACCGCCTTGGAGGTTTAATCGAAGATTTGATTGAGTTCTCAACGGCGTCACGGGAGGGCATCACCCTCCACCTTCAACCGGTTTCGATACCAGAGTTGATCGACGGAGTTCTCAATCGCTCCACCGAGAAGGCAAAAAAAGCAGGGGTCACCCTGGAGGCCAAGCTGGCAAATGATTTGCCTGATTTGCAGGTGGACCCTGAGCGGCTCTCCTGGGCGATCTTCCAGTTGGTCGATAACGGGGTTAAATTTACCCCTGATGGGGGAAAGGTGAACATACAGGTAGGAATCGAGGAGATGGGGATACATTTTGTGGTATCCGACACCGGTATTGGCATTCCAGCAGACCGCATCCAGGAGATCTTCGAGCCATTCCACCAGCTAGACGGCTCTCCAACAAGACGATACGGAGGCGCTGGCTTGGGTCTTGCACTTGTAGAGATAATCGTAGATGCTCACGGTGCTAAATTGTCTGTTGAAAGCCAGGAAGGCCAAGGGACGAAATTTGAATTTACGATCCCTTCAGCTTCAGGAAATAAATGACCGGCCCATTAATTCCGACTGAATCTCTTACGTACGGCACGGAATTAAACGCCGTCTACGCCATCGCGCGCATCGTCGCAGAAACCTTCGATACTGATGCGGGGCTCGATGCGATTTTCCGTCTTGCACGCACAATCTTCATCTTCGATACTGTCGCTCTTTATCTGGAGAATGAGGAGTCGCATGAGATAGAACCCAGTTATGCTCGCGCCCTGGGTCGGGGCAGATCGCGCGGAGCGGATCTCGATTGGGGCGAGCCAGCCGCAGAAGAAGCCTTTCGCTCCGGCCAAACCGTGCTGCGCCAGGAGGATGCCGGCCCGATTGTGAAAGGACGTGAGCGGCGACGCGATTTTCTCGGATTACCGCTGCTTGTCAGCGGGCGGTGCGTAGGAAGTCTCGCCTTTGGAAGATTCGGGGGACCATCTTTTCCATCGGAACACATTCAATTAGCGGAGTTTGTCGCCTGGCACGTTGGGCAGCTCCTGGAGAACCGCCGTCTCTCCCGACGCATCGCTAGTTTGGAAGCACAACGTGAACTGACGCGTATGCAGGATGATTTCATCTCAACAATCTCACATGAACTGCGAACACCGCTTGGGTTTATTAAAGGATACGTCACAACACTCCTACGTGAGGACACAGAGTGGGACGAGAAAAGCCGCGATGATTTCCTCAAAATCATCGACGATGAAGCGGATCGACTCAGCGAACTCATCGACAATTTATTGGATTCGTCCCGACTGGAAAGCGGGACTTTGAGCATGACTTTCGAACCAGCTCGCCTCGGTCCTGTCGTTCGAGCTATGATTCAAAGAGTCGAGGGGGCCACTCCAGAAATCGAGGTCATCACAGAGATGCCCGATGACCTTCCGATTCTCGAGATCGATTCAACGCGCATCGCACAGGTACTGGACAACTTTCTTACCAACGCCTCGAAATACGCGCCCGGGGCAAAGGTGAATATTAAAGTAGATGCCAACGACGAACGTGTGCGTGTCGAAGTTCGGGATGAAGGTCCTGGAATTACCCAGGAGCATCTTTCACATCTATTCGAGCGCTTCTACCGAGTCCCAGAAAATGCCGCCACCCGCGGCACGGGCCTTGGGCTTTACATCTCCCGTAAGATCATTGATGCGCATGGCGGTGAAATTGGAGTTGAGAGTATAGTAGGGGAAGGGACGAGTTTCTTCTTTACACTCCCCGTTAAAACGATAAGCATTGAGGAGCAGGAGGGCCAATATGTCTGACCCGAAGATGATTTTGGTCGTCGATGACGAACCACGTTATCTGAGCCTTGTGGAAATCAACCTTGAAACTGCCGGGTATGGAGTGATCACGGCGATGAATGGGCAGCAAGCCGTCGACGCAGTCGCCGAACACAAACCGGATATCGTTCTCCTCGACGTCATGATGCCGGTGATGGATGGCTTCACCGCTTGCGAACGCATCCGCGAATTTTCATCCATCCCTATCATAATTCTCACAGCGAAGGGGGAAGAGCGCGATCGCGTGCGAGGGCTCGATGCAGGTGCCGATGATTACATCGTTAAACCCTTCTCGGCGCAGGAACTGCTCGCCCGAGTCCGCGCCGTGCTGAGAAGAGCTGAGCGTGAAACCGTTGAAGGGTTCCATGAACCTGTTTTCAAGCATGACGGATTAGAGCTGGACCTTGCGCGCGCACAGGTCAATGTAGATGGGGAGGAGGTCACCCTCACCGCGACTGAATATCGTCTGCTTCAAACACTGGCCAACAACACTGGCCGAGTGCTCAGCCCGGAAGACCTGCTGACGTCAGTCTGGGGAGACGAATACAAAGATGACAAGGAAATCCTTTGGGTTTGCCTCAGCCGGCTTCGCCAAAAGATCGAACCCGATCCCAAGAACCCAGTACATATCATCACCAAACAGGGGATTGGGTACATGATGCCCTCAGTTGAATAGCACCAGACCCCACGGATAGCGCTGGAATGTCGATGCCTTCATTGCTCGTTGTAGAGCCGGATCGTAAAACCGCCGTCTTTATCCACCATATGCTCACGCAAGCGGGCTATGAAGTTCAGGTGGTTCCAACGGGTAAGGAAGGGTTGATTGCAGCGTGGAGCGATCCGCCCGACATCATCGTCACCGAATTAGATCTCCCAGATATCGATTTTATTGAACTCATCCAGAAGTTTAAAAAAGATCAGCGCACGAGCCGGACAACCCTAATCGGCTTTACCCATCTAAGCGCGCCCGAAGCCACCGTCGCTGGAATAGATGCAGGTCTGGAACACATCATCATCAAACAAACCGACGCTGTGGAAGTTCTGATTAGCTACCTGACAGAAGGACAGCGAGCTGATGCAACGGAGAAGAACGCTGCGTCAACTCCTCATCTCGCTCAAGTGATCGCCTTCTTGGGGGCGAAAGGCGGGGTCGGGACATCTTCGGTTTGCTTAAACATCGCCCACCTCATCTCACAAGATGTAGGATCAGGCAAAACCGTTGTTCTCGACCTCGTCCTACCGATTGGGTCCTTGTGTGAGATCACCGGAATGATGGGGCCACCGGATGTCGTCGACTTGACGAAACTAGAACCAAGCCAGCTCACCCATGAATATTTGCGCGAGAATCTGTTAACCCCGCAGGCGTGGGATTTCAAGTTTATCCCGGGAGCCAGCAGCCCGGATCAGGCAGAGAAATTAAACGCGGATCGACTTGCACCGCTTCTACAATCGCTCAGCTCCACATACGAATATGTAATTGTTGACGTGGGGCGCAATCTTTCACCTCTGGCTCGATTGGTGATGAGCGTAGCCGAGGATCTTGTGCTTGTCCTCATGCCCGATGAAGAATGTGTTGGCAACGCACATGCGATCGCGGATTATCTAGACAGCCACGGCATTCAGACGGATCGACTGCAGTACATCTCAAACCGCCCGCTGCCATCCGAAGGATTAACCCAGAGGACTCTGGCAGATCGCATGGATGTGGAGATGCTGGCAGCAGTACCAAACATCGGTACGCAGTTCACGCTGCTGAACTCCCTCCATGCTCCTTTGCAATTACGCTTCCCTGACGAACGAGCCAATCTCATTCTCAAAGACGCAGCTTCCCGCCTTCTCCAGTGATCAATCGGGAGTTCCAATATCAGTTCATGCGTGGTTCTGGAAGCGCCATCTGATCCTTAGCTGTTTCATTCATCATAGGACCACCCACAATTAAATGTACCAATAATGAGCCGATCATCTATGAATTTTCTTGTGAGGACACTCCTGGCGATTAAAGTCCTTGTTGCTTTGGGCCAAATATCAATGTTTTCCTGATCTCTGGCATGTGGGTCTAAACTGGGGACATTTGCTATAATCCCCTCAATCCGCAATCGGGAGCTGCATGATGATGGATCAACAAACCCGAATTTTACGCGCCAAAATGCTGGGCGCTCTGATGCGTGAGAAACGCCTGGAAACCGGGATGAGCTTGAAAGATATGGCGAAGCTAATCGGCAGGACGACCAGCACACTCTCCTCGTATGAGCATGGTCGAAAGTCTATCTCCTTGCCAGAACTTGAACTCTTTGCATTCCATCTAGATACCCCTTTGCGCTACTTTCTCTCACCATCTGCTGCTGATGTAGGAGAAGATTACACGTTCGACCCGACCATCATGGTCTCACTGCGGCAGAGAATTATCGGTGCAATGCTGCGCAAACGAAGACTCGAGCTGGGGAAGTCGATTCGGGAACTTGCTGCGGCAGTCGATATGCCCCCTAGCCGAGTGAGTAATTATGAGCGTGGTTTGCGCCCTATTCCCATCCCCGATCTAGAAAGCCTGGTTAATGCCATCCAGCAACCCGTTGATACGCTGATCGACCACGAGGGGCCAATCGGCAACTGGCATATGACTCAGCAAGCGTTCGAACGCTTCTGCGAACTTCCTGCGGATCTGCGCGCCTTCTTCAGTACACCTGAAAACGAGCCTTATCTCAAAATGGCAGAGCGTCTGTCTAAACTTGATTTGCACGCCTTGCATAGAGTCGCTCAAGCGTTTGATGATCTAATCCAATGACGCAAGGTCCGGATTCGCCCGAGAAACTCTCCCGGGACGCCCTCGACGCCTATCAACTCGGAGCGTATGAGGATGCCGTCAAGGGCTTTCAGGCTGCAAAGCGAGACTTCCTCGATCGCGGAGACGAAATAAATGCAGCAGAAGCCGCCAACAATCTCTCAGTTGTCCTGCTTAAGATGGACCGGGCGAGCGAGGCCTTAGACGCTGTGAAGGAGACCCCTGAAATCTTTCAGCGCGCCGGCAACAGCCAGATGGAAGCGATGGCTTTGGGCAACCTGGCTGCAGCCCTTGAATCCACTGGAGATGTCAAGCAAGCGGAGGAATGTTATATCCAGGCTCTCACGCGCCTGGAGGAGAGCGACGATCAAGAAACACGATCCTACATCCTTCAAGCGCTCTCAAGGCTCCAATTACGCGGCGGCAAGCCTTTTGATGCCCTCACAAGCATGCAAGGAGCGCTCGATTCACAGCCGCGCCTGAGTTGGCGCGACCGTGTCCTTCGCAGACTCTTCGATATACCCGGACGATTCCTCGGTCGGGGATCCTAATCCCCCCAGAGAGTTAGGGCGCGATGCAATCGCAATCACCATGGACAGTTCGGCAGACGCAATCTAGCGATCAAGACTTAATCTCTACCCTGTTGACCAACGCATCTCACAAACATATCCACTTCGACTGGTTGAACGTTCTAGACCTGCTAGATGAAGCGCCCTTTCTCATTGCACTCAACAAAGATGGCGCGGTGGCGTGTCTTGCTTGCCAGCCTGATCCCCCACAGGTCGCCTGGATACGCCTCTTCGCCGTATTGAAAGACGTTCCTAAATACCCGGTGTGGGATCGACTCTGGAAAGCGGCTGCGGAGGACGCTGTTAAGCTCGGCGCATCCCAGGCGGTGGCACTCACCACACAGGATTGGTTCACCCCCTTTCTCAAACAATACGGCTTTGTAGAGACGAACAAGGTCATCTTTTTCAAATGGGAAGGAGACCCGCCGCCAAACACCCAAGGACCTGAGGTTAAGCTGAGAAAAATGGGTACGGAAGATCTCCCTGCAGTCGCTCTCGTAGACCAGAGCGCCTTCGATCCCGTCTGGGCTCTGTCCCTGCGATCGCTCCGCACCGCCTACCATCTCTCCTCATTGGCAACGGTTATATTAAAAGGAGACCGGATTGTCGCCTATCAAATGACCACATCATCCGCGCTGGGCGCCCACATCGCCCGCCTGGCTGTCCACCCTGACCTGCAAGGAATGGGCTGTGGGAAAGCTCTCATCGCCAACGTTCTACATAGTTTTTCCCAGCGCGGGTTTGCGCAAGTGACCGTGAACACTCAAGCGGATAACTTCCGCAGCCAGCAGCTCTATCGATCCCTCGGTTTTCAACCCACAGGCCAGCGCTTCTCGCTTCTCGAAACCAAACTACCTTAGCTCAGGTATCTAAGTAGCCCTTCTCTGCTGAATTATTCACTTTCGAGTCATCGTCTCGAGTCAATATAAATCTGTCTACATCGCTTCTTCAAAATGTGAAGTCAGGAAACTCAGCTTCCGGTCAAAGGAGTAGCCTGCGCATTGAGGCTTGCCGTTAACCTCCAGCAGGTTTGAACCCTGCGAGAGGTTATGGGAGTCGGGTGCTTGATGGCGGCGGGCCGACACACGGGTCGGCCCCTACGATTTAATAATGATTTGTAGCTGGCTACCGGAAATCCGCTTAGTCATCCATGCAGCTTGGAGGAGAACCTAATACTGCAAGCCCCATGGCTGATCAAGTCAGATGGTGGTAAAAGCTGCAGGCCATCAGACGATAGG